>NZ_JBFJMY010000353.1:0-4371 GCF_041633695.1 Hydrogenophaga sp. | reverse complement strand
CGTCGAAATCAAGAATTCCACGCTGGCCGATGGTGCCAAGGCCAACCACCTGGCGTATCTGGGCGACGCCACCGTGGGCGAGCGGGTGAACTACGGGGCTGGCAGCATCACCGCCAATTACGACGGTGCCAACAAGCACCGCACGGTGATCGAAGCCGATGTGCACGTGGGCAGCAACTGCGTGTTGGTGGCGCCGGTGACCATAGGGGCTGGGGGCACGGTGGGCGCGGGTTCCACCATCAGCAAGAGCACGCCAGCGGGGGCCTTGTCGGTGGCGCGCGGCAAGCAGGTGAGCATTGCTGATTGGCAGCGCCCAGTGAAAAAGAAGCCTCAGTAACCGCGCAAGTCGTGCGTGCCCGAAAGGGCGCCATTCGCGCTGGTGCGCCGGCCTTCCTTGTCCAGGTCCATCAAACCGCTCAGGCCCAGCACCTCGGAATCGCGAAAACCGGTGGCCGGGTACATCTGGTCGAAGTCCGAGAACTGGCTCTCCAGCTGCTGGATGGCGCTGTCGCGCGCATCTTCTTTGGATATGGGCTGGGGCAGGGCCGCCAGATTGAGCTGGGCGCGAAAGTCGGCCGGCGAAGGCATGCGGTGCAAGCCGTTCTTGAGGAAGACAAAACGCACACCCGCCGTTTTGAGGATGCGGTTCTTGATCTTCACCTTGTGGGCCTTGGCCTTGGCGTTGCTCAGGTGGTATTGCTCGATGTCGAAGGCAAAGAGCGGGCGCCCGTCTTGACCACACACCGCAAAATCCACTTTTTGATTCTGCAGACGCTCCACCGCCCGTTTGCGATCCGACGCCAAGCGCACGGCCAGCATGTTTTTCAGCGGCACATTGGGCAAAACGACTTGGCCGGGAAAGGTGTCGTGCAGGTAGTCGAGCATTTGCACCTGTTCGGGTGTGAGGATGCGCTCGGGCCGGTAGCGGTCCTGACGGCCGGTTGAGCGTGGGAAATAGCGCTTCCAAATCCACACGCCAGTGGCCACCAGCAGCAAGGCCACGGTAAAAGCTATCCACAAAGGCAACATTCAACCTCCAGTAACAAACGGTCTTTTTATAGCCATCAAATTTTAGGAGTCCACTAGCAATCCATTGCACCGCTCATACTCTGTTACAGGGTTTGTGTGAAAAATGTAGCCTTTTGGATTCAAAAAACAGAAAAAACCCGGTTTCCTTCTTACCTGACGACGCCTATGCGCAGCGGCAGGCGGGGATCGAACTTGGCCCGTTTGACGCTGAAAAAGCTCTTCACGTTCCGCACATTGGCTTCGCTGGTGAACAAACTTTGCGCCAATGCCAGGTAGTTCGGCATGTCGGTGGTGTGCACCACCAGCACAAAATCCGGGCCGGGACTGACCCGGTAGCACTGCTGCACACAAGCGTGGGCGACCACGTGTGCCTCAAAGGCGTCCAGCCATTCAGCGCCTTGGCGCTCCAGCGTGATTTCAACCAGCGCGGTGAGTCCGTGGCCCAGGATGGGTGCCAGGCGGTCCGGTTGCAGCAGCGCCACTTCCCGCTCTATCAGGCCCAGGCTGCGCAGCCGCTTGATGCGCCGCAGACTCGTGGGCGGCGAAATATGCGCCAGTTCGGCCAGTTCCTGGTTGCTGCGCGCGGCGTTGCTTTGCAGCAGGTCCAGCAAGCGCAAGTCGGCCTCGTCCAGTGATATTTGTTCCATATTAATTCTTTGTTTGAAATAAATATTCGACGTAGTTATTTTGTGAAATTATCGGTCAATCTTGGTTGAATATTGATGTGAAATGCCAACCTATTGTGTCTACCATCGCTTGCATCAGCATTTATTGGGAGTGGGTTATGTGCGGCATCGTGGCAGGGGTTTCGGGGCGCGACATCGTGCCGGTCTTGGTACAAGGTCTGCAGCGCCTTGAATACAGGGGCTACGACTCCTGTGGCGTTGCGGTGCACAGCGGCGGCTTGAAGCGCGCGCGCAGCATGGCCCGGGTGGCCGACCTGGTGACGCAAGTGGCCAGCGGCCACATCGCCAGTGGCACGGCCATTGCCCACACCCGCTGGGCCACGCACGGCGCTCCGGCGGTGCACAACGCGCACCCGCATTTCAGCCACGGCCCGGGCCAGGTGGATGGGGGTGTGGGCCGCGTGGCGCTGGTGCACAACGGCATCATCGAAAACCACGACCAGTTGCGTGCCGCCCTGGAAGCCAAGGGCTATGTGTTCGAGAGCCAGACCGATACCGAGGTGATCGCGCACCTGGTGGATTCGCTCTACGAGGGCGACGTGTTCGCGGCGCTGCAAGCTGCGGTGGCGCAGTTGCACGGCGCTTTTGCGCTGGCCGTGTTCCACAAAGACGAGCCGCACCGCGTGGTGGGCGCGCGCGCGGGCTCGCCCTTGATCCTGGGCGTGGGTGGTGCAGACAGTTCCGAACATTTCCTGGCCAGCGACGCGATGGCGCTGGCCGGTGTGACCGACCAGATCGTCTATCTGGAAGAGGGCGACATGGTGGACCTGCAGCTGGGCCGCTACTGGATCACCGACGCCCAGGGCCGTTCGCTGGACGCGTCGCAGCGGCCGGTGAAAACCGTGCTGGCCCACAGCGGCGCGGCCGAACTCGGCCCCTACCGCCACTACATGCAAAAGGAAATTTTCGAGCAACCACGCGCCATTGGCGACACGCTCGAAGGCCTGGCCGGCATCTCGCCCGAGCTGTTTGGCGATGGCGCCTACAGCGTGTTCAAAGACATCGACCGCGTGCTCATCCTGGCCTGTGGCACCAGCTACTACAGTGGTTGCACCGCCAAGTACTGGCTGGAAAGCATTGCGCAGATCCCCACCCAGGTGGAAGTGGCCAGCGAATACCGCTACCGCACCAGCGTGCCCGACCCGCGCACCCTGGTGGTCACCATCAGCCAAAGCGGCGAAACCGCCGACACCCTGGCCGCCCTGCGCCACGCGCAGGGATTGGGCATGACACACACGCTCACCATCTGCAACGTGGCCACCTCGGCCATGGTGCGCGAATGCAAGCTGGCCTACATCACCCGGGCCGGTGTGGAAATTGGCGTGGCCTCCACCAAGGCCTTCACCACGCAGCTGGCGGGGCTGTTTTTGCTCACGCTGGCGCTGGCGCAGGCGCGGGGCAAGTTGAGCGAAGAGCAGGAAGCTGCTCACCTCAAGGCCATGCGCCACCTGCCCGTGGCCCTGCAAGCCGTGCTGGCCCTGGAGCCGCAGATCATCAGCTGGTCGGAAGACTTTGCCCGCATGGACAACGCGCTCTTTTTAGGGCGTGGCCTGCACTACCCGATCGCGCTCGAAGGCGCTCTGAAGCTGAAAGAGATCAGCTACATCCACGCCGAAGCCTACCCGGCCGGTGAACTCAAGCACGGCCCGCTGGCCCTGGTGACGGCCGCCATGCCGGTGGTCACCGTGGCGCCCAACGACGCACTGCTGGAAAAGCTCAAGAGCAATATGCAGGAAGTGCGCGCGCGCGGCGGTGTGCTCTATGTGCTGGCCGATGGCGACACCCGCATCCAGAGCGCCGAAGGCATACACGTGATCCGCATGCCCGAACACTACGGCGCCTTGAGCCCACTGTTGCACGTGGTGCCGCTGCAATTGCTGGCGTACCACACGGCGCTGGCCAAGGGTACCGATGTGGACAAACCGCGCAACTTGGCCAAGAGTGTGACGGTGGAGTGAGCGGGGTGCCGATTCAAGGCGTTTGTGTTCTCGACAATTCAAGTCGAAAACAGATTTGGACAAACCTCACCGTTAGATAGGGGTACAGCATGGCGTACCTGTAACTCGATCGAGTCCCGCCAGACAAGGTCGCGGGAACGACTGCTCATGCCTCAGGTGAACTGGAGCTCTCGACCCAGAGCCGACGGTCGCGCATGTTCCGCAAAGCAGTCTCTGAGCGCCCAAGCCTTGTCAGCCTAGTGGGCTCGTGCCACTACCGCATCCGATTTCAAGCCTAGCAGCATGCGTTCCTTGGCTTGCTGGATGGTCGCAGCCAACGAACGTTCAGCGTATACCATCGCGATCATAGAGACACTTTTGTTTGGATAGCCGAGACCGGAGCAACTGAATGCCAGATTCAAATTCCTTGCTAAGCCACATCACTTTGGGTACGAACGACTACGAACGGGCTTCGAAATTCTATGATGCGGTGTTGGCACCATTGGGCATGAGTCGTGTTCCTAAGCCAGCCGGAAAGCCACCGCTTTATGCAAAGAATGGCCAGATGCCTCATCTCTACCTGTACAAGCCATTCGATGGGCGCCCAGCAACATGGGGGAATGGAACGCACATAGCCTTTCATGCAGTTTCGCGCAAAACAGTTGATTTGTTTCACGCGGCGGCGCTGGCGCATGGAGGAAGTGATGAGGGCGCTCCTG
>NZ_JBFJMY010000352.1:0-4372 GCF_041633695.1 Hydrogenophaga sp. | reverse complement strand
GCCAGATCACGCGCCACCAGGCGCGCGCCGGTGCATAGCCCAGGGTCTGCGCCAGCGCGTGTTCGGCACGCCAGCGCTGGCGCACGTCGTCGCGCTGCAATTGGGTGGCTGCGGTCCAGAGCAGAAACGGCATTTCTTTGGCCACCAGCGCAAGGATCAGGCCCAGCCCCCAGGGGTCTTGCGTGGTGGGCCAGGGCGGCGGGTAATCCCAGCCGCTCAGGCCGGGTGAGACGGCGCGCAGCAGCCAGCCACTGGGCGAGAGCAGGAACACCAGGCCAATCGCCAGGGCAGCGTGAGGCGTGGCCAACATCACCGGCAAGCCGGCCAACACACGGTCCAGCGAGCGCCGCACAAAACCTTGCGCCAGCAGGGCCGCGCTGAGCCACCAGGCCAGCGCGGTCGAGGCCAGACCGGTCCACAGCGTCAAGACCAGGGCCTGCGGCGCTTGTGGCGCCTGCGCGAGCAAATGCCAGCCCGTGGGTTCGAGCAAACGCAGCAGGGACAAAACCGTGACCCACAACAGCGGCGCGGCGGCCAAGGCCAGCAGCAGCGCGGCGGCGAGCAGGCGGGCAGACACCCGGCGCGGGGGTGGGTGGCTGCGTGGCATCAGCTGCCGTAGCGGCGAACCCATTCTTTTTCAAGCGGCTCCACCCAAGAGGCGTGCGGCTCGGGCAGCGTGGGCGCGGTGCTGCGCACCTGGCCGGGCAAGGGCTTGGCCGCGAACAGCGCGCGCTCGGCGGCGGGCAGGCGCGGCACGTCGAGCACGGTCGGGTCGCCCCAGTGGGCGATATCGGCCTTGCGCGCTTGCGCGGTGGCCGAGAGCAGGAAGTTGGCCACCACCTGCGCACCGGCCCGTGCCGGCGCGTTGTAGGGAATGGCCACAAAGTGCGTATTGCCGATCGTGCCCTTTTCAAACTGCCAGCTGAAAACCGTGGGGCGCAGGCGTTGTGCGGCGATTTCGTTGGCGGCCTCGTTGGGGTTGAAGGTGATGGCGATCAGCAGTTCACCGTCGGCCATCATCTGGCGGATGGCGGCAGCGTTTTGCGGGAACTGCTTACCGCCGCGCCACAGGTGGGGGTGCAAGGCGTCGAAAAACGGCCAGAGGCGGGTGGTTTGCGCCGCAAACGCCTCGGGTGTGACCGGGCGGGCCAGTGCGCTGGCATCGGTGGCGGTTTCCAGCAGCGCCTGTTTCACGAAGGTGGTGCCGTGGAAGTCGGGCGGGCGCGGGTAGCTGATGCGCCCGCTGTTTGCGCGCGCCAGTGCCAACAGTTCGGCCATGTTGTTCGGGGGTTTGGGCAGGCGTTTCTGGTCGGCAAAAAAGGTCAGCTGCGCCATGCCCCAGGGCGATTCCAGGCCGTCGGTGGGCACCGAAAAATCGTTCAGCGTGGTGGGCTTGCCCACGGTGTCGACCCAGCGGAAGTTGGGCAGACCTTGCGCGAAGGGAGCGCCGAGCAGGCCGTCGCGCTTCATGGTTGCAAAGTTCTCGCCGTTGATCCAGACCAGATCCACCGTGCCTTCACCGGCGGTGCGTCCGGCTTCTTTTTCGGCGCGCACGCGTTTGATCACATCGGCGGCGTCGCTGATCTTGACGTGCTCCAGCTTCACCCCGTGGCTGCTCTGCAGTTGCTGTGCCGCCCACTGCAGGTAGGTGTTGATCTGCTCGCTGCCGGCCCAGGCGTTGAAATACACGGTCTGGCCGCGCGCGGCTTTTTCGACCATGGCCCAGGCGGGGGGCGCGTCGGTGGCGGCCCAGGCCGGTAGCGCAGCACCCAGGCCCGCCAGGGGCAAGCTGTGCAGAAAGTGGCGGCGGGTCCAGTCGGTGCGGTGGGTGGTCATGTGTTCGTGGGTGGGGTGAAGAGAAAGGGGTGCATGCGCCATGCTAACGGGCCAGGCGCTGGCGGTGGAGCTTGTGCCGCAGCGCGGGTGTCAAACGGCTGGTGCCAGGCCCTTGCGCAACAGCAGCGGGCGCAGCCAGGCGCAGTCGACCGACCATTTGCCCACGCCGTACAGCGCCAGCGCAGCCAGCAACACGCCCCAGGTGATGTGCTGTTGCAAGGCGGCGGGCGCGATCTCGGACAGGCTGATCACCGCCACCACATTGACCACCGACAGGCCCAGCGCCGCGAAGCGCCCGGCCAGACCCAGCAGCAGCAAGGCGGGCAGCACCAGCTCGCCCGCCGTGCCCATGAAGGCTGCCAGCTCGGGCGACAACACGGGCACGTGGTATTCCTCGGTGAACAGGAACACCGTGGTTTCCCAGTCGCGCAGCTTGGTCAAACCCGAGAGAAAAAAGGCTTGTGCCAGATAGGCGCGCGCCAGCAGCGCGGCCAGTGGCTGCAAACCGTCGAGCAGGCGGGTGAAGCCGCGCCAGACAAGGTACGCGCTTTGGATGGGGTGGGGTGTGTTCACGGGAGTCTCCTGGGTTTTATATCGGGGCCGGGGCGTGCAAGGGGTGCACGGCCAATACCAGGCCCGACGACACCGCGGCCACCAGCCAAGGGCCGAGGTCCCAGGCCGGGTCGGCTTGCAAGGCGGCGTTGAGCGCTGCCAGCAGCGAATGGTTGTGCAACAGCGCCTGTATCAACGCCACTTCGGCGGCGCTGGCGGGCCCCAAGCATGGGCGCATGCCTTGGCGCCAGACCACGGCGCATTCGCCCACACCGGCCTGGATCAGCTCGGCCACGGCGGCCAGGCTGGGGTCTGCCGCGCGGTGGGCGTTGACCAGACTGGCCACCGGCCAGGCGCTGCACAAGGTGTGCGTGCCGCTGGCCAGGCGCAGGCCCAGGGTGTCGGGGTCTTCTGTGCCCAGTTGCGCCAGGCTGGCCGGGTCGGCGGTGGTGTCGGCTGCGCTGGCGGCGCGGTGCAGCGCCCATTCGAGGCGGGCCACATCGGCCAGATAGGGCACGTCGGCCAGTTGGTCGTTGCTGGCCAGGAAAGCGGCAAAAGCTTCGCCCCATTGCGCCATGTCGCCACACACCGGCGGGCTGTGGTGCCAGAAATGGCGCGCCAGGGGCGCAAAATTGTCGGCCCCCACCAGGCTGTGGATCACCGGGTAGGCGGCCTGCAGGCAACGCTCGGCCAGCGCATGGCCGTTGCTGCGGTAGGCGGCCAGACCGCGCTCAAAAGACGGGTGCAGCCACGGCGCAAGCAGGTCCGAGGCGGGCGCCTGGCCTGCGGTGGGGAACAGGGTTTGCAGCAGGGCTTGCTGCTGCGCGGCAAGCTGGCTCATGCGGTGGCCTCGCGGGCTGCGTGGGGCGTGTTGTCGGTGGTGTCGGTTGCGGTGTCGAGGGCGGCACGGGCCACGCTTCGCGCGCGCTGGCCTTCTTCCAGCAGCACCGACAGCGCAGGCACATCGGTGTCCCACTCGATCAAGGTGGGCACCGCGCCCAGGCGTTGCAAAGCGTGTTGGTAGAGCGACCAGACCGCTTCGCAGGTGCGGCTGCCGTGGTCGTCGATCACGATGCCATCGACCTGCACATGGCCAGCCAGATGCAGCTCGGCCACCTGTGCCGGGCGCATGGCATCGAGCCAGTCGCAGCAAGTGGCCATGGGGTCCACGGCGGGGTCGCGCAACTGGGCGTTGCGTGCGTTGACGTAGAGGTTGTTCACATCGACCAGCAAGCCGCAACCGGTGCGGCTGGCCAGCGTGGACAAAAACTCGGGCTCACTCATGTCCGCGCCGGCCCAGTCGATGTAGGCCGACAGATTCTCGACCGCCATGCTGCGCTTCAGGCGGTCTTGCACCCGTTCGACGTTGGCGCACAAGACATGGAGCGCGTCTTGTGTGAACGGAATCGGCAGCAGGTCGGCGGCGTGGATCGCGCTGCCCGCCGCCAGAAATCCACGGGCAAAACTAGCGTGGTCGCTCACACGAACCGGTTCTATGGTCTGGACCAGTTCGGCAAGCCGTTCCAGGTGCCAGGGGTCTATGCCCGAGGCCGACCCCAGCGACAAACCCACGCCGTGCAGGCTGACGGGGTAGTGCGCGCGCGCCTCGCGCAGCACGGCCAGCGCTGCGCCACCGGGGGCGAAAAAATTCTCGGAATGGACTTCCAGGAAATCCAGTTCGGGCAAGGTTTCCAGCAGTTCCGCGTAGTGCGGATGCCGCCACCCAATGCCCACCGGCGTGCGCAGTGTGGGCGCGGTCGTGGCTTGGGTGGCGCGGGAAGACATGGAGCGATCAGCTCTTTTTCATCATGTCGTCTTTTTTCATCGTGTCATCCTTCTTCATCATCCCGCCCTTGGCTTCGTCCATGGATATGCCTTTCATGTCTTTGCAGGTGCCGGCGGCCACGTATTTCCATTCGCCCTTGTCCATGTCCAGCTTGGACTGGCCGGCGCAGGAGTGTGTGCCCGAGAGATTGGCGCAATC
>NZ_JBFJMY010000351.1:0-4406 GCF_041633695.1 Hydrogenophaga sp. | reverse complement strand
GCGGGCGGCATCGGGGTCGCACCTTTTGTGGGCCTGCTCGCCGACTGCGTGTCGCGCCAGGAACGGCGCCCCATCCGGCTCATCTACGCCGACAAGCGTGTGGAACAGATGGTCGATGTGCTGGCGCTCTCAGGCGCGAACGCCCTGCCCGACTTTCAGATGCTGCCCATGGTGGAAGAAGCCGGGACCGGCTGGGAAGGCCTGCGCGGGCGCCTGGATGCGCAAGGCCTGACGCGTGCACTGCAGCACCCCGCCCTGGCGCCCGTTGCCGAAACGGCCTGCCACCTGGTCTGCGGGCCCGAGCCCATGATGGACGCGGTCGAGAGCGCGCTGGTGGCGCGTGGCGTGCCGACCTCGCGCATTCTGTCGGAGCACTTCAAGTACGACTTTGCCGGTCGCTCGCCACTGGCGCGGCGCATGCGCCAAGGCTGGTGGCTGATTTCCGCAGCCAGCCTGGTGGGCCTGGCGCTCACACTGCTCTGGCGCTGAACTCAGCTTTCGCGGCGCAAGGCCGGGAACAGGATCACGTCACGGATGCTGGCGCTGTCGGTCAGCAGCATCATCAGACGGTCGATGCCGATGCCACAACCGCCGGCCGGCGGCATGCCGTATTCGAGTGCGCGGATGTAGTCGGCATCGAAGTGCATGGCTTCGTCGTCGCCGCCGTCCTTGGCGTCGACCTGCGCCTGGAAGCGCGCGGCCTGGTCTTCGGCGTCGTTCAGCTCGGAGAAACCATTGCCGAATTCACGGCCGGTGATGTAGAGCTCGAAACGTTCGGTCACCTCGGGGCGCTCGTCGTTGGCGCGTGCCAGCGGCGAGATTTCGGTCGGGTGCTCCATGATGAAGGTGGGGTTCCAGAGTTTTTCTTCCACCGTCTCTTCAAAGTACAGCACCTGCAAGCTGGCCAGGCTGCGGCTGGCGAGCTTGTGTTTGGTCTCTGACAGACCGAGCTTTTTCAGCTGCGGCACCAGCCATTCGGCCTTGTCCACGTTGTCGCCCGCTTCGGTGTACTTCTGGATCGCTTCGCGGATGGTCAGACGCTCGAAGGGGCTGACGATGTCCACCGGCTGGCCCTGGTAGCTCAGCGGCGCGTCGCCGCACACGTCGCGCACCGCGTGGCGGATCAGTTCTTCGGTGAAGCCCATCAAATCCTGGTAGTTCCAGTACGCCGCGTAGAACTCCATCATGGTGAATTCGGGGTTGTGCCGAACGCTGATGCCTTCGTTGCGGAAGTTGCGGTTGATCTCGAACACCCGGTCGAATCCCCCGACCAGCAGGCGCTTCAGAAACAGCTCGGGCGCGATGCGCA
The DNA here is from genome assembly GCF_041633695.1 of Hydrogenophaga sp. Classification (GTDB taxonomy): domain Bacteria; phylum Pseudomonadota; class Gammaproteobacteria; order Burkholderiales; family Burkholderiaceae_C; genus Hydrogenophaga. The sequence goes on along the minus strand of NZ_JBFJMY010000351.1, from coordinate 3,097 downwards.
GGAACATGGCCTGGTCGAGCGCGTTGTGGTGGGTCTCGAACGGCTTGGCGTTGGCGCCGCCGGGGATCGCGTGCAGCATGGGCGTTTCCACTTCCAGAAAGCCGTGCTGCACCATGAATTCGCGCAGACTGGTGATGCCTTTGCTGCGTGCCATGAAGCGCTTGCGGGCGGACTCGTCGGTCATCAGGTCCACATAGCGCTGGCGGTATTTGATTTCCTGGTCGTGCACGCCGTGGAACTTGTCGGGCAAAGGCCGCAGGCTCTTGGTGATGAGCTGGATCTTGTCGGCGTGGATGGTGAGTTCACCGGTGCGGGTCTTGAACAGCACCCCCTCGGCGGCCACGATGTCGCCCAGATCCCAGTGCTTGAAAGCCGCGTGCACCTCTTCGCCCACGCTGTCGTTGTTCAGGTAGATCTGGATGCGGCCAGACGACGGGCCAAAAGAGGCATCTTGCAAGGTCGCGAAACTGGCTTTGCCCATGACGCGTTTGAGCATCATGCGGCCGGCCACGCTGACGCGCGTAGGCTGCGCTTCCAGCGCTTCCTTGCTGGCCTCGCCATGCAGCGCGAACAGCTGCTCGGCCTTGTGCTCGGGTTTGTGGTTGTTCGGAAAGGCCACGCCCTTGCCCTGCTTTTGCGCTTCGCGCAAACCTTTCAGCTTTTCGCGGCGCTCGGCGATCAGGTGGTTTTCGTCGTGTGCGGCGGGCTGGCTGGCGGAATCGGGAGTGGTCTGTGACATGGTCGGTGGCATTGGTGGCGTCAAAAGCGGGTGGCCACCCACCAGGGTGGCGCGCGCCAAGCCCTGCATTTTAGGGTCTGGTGCCCGGGCCGGGCCGGGGGCGGGATAGCCCCCCACATGCGCACCGGATAATGCGGGCATGTTTTTGCGCACCGGTCTGGTTTCTTTTGGCCTGCTCTTGGCCAGCCGCCTGCTGGGCCTGCTGCGCGAAACCGCGCAGGCCGCAGCCCTGGGCACCAGTGGCCTGGCCGATCTGGCGGTGTTGATGCTCACCCTGCCCGACCTGCTCACCGGTGTGCTGGCCGCAGGCGCCTTGAGCTATGTGCTGCTGCCACTCTGGGCGCGCCAGCCGCCAGCGCTGCAGGCCGCCACCCAAAGCCGGCTCGGCCGCATCTTGCTGGCCACCGGCTTGCTGGTCGGCGCGGGCTTGGTGGCCGCGCCCGAGCTGATCGTTGGGCTGCTGGCGCCGGGCTTGTCGGCCGGTGCGCGGGTCAGCGCACAGCTGGCCCTGGGCTGGAGCGCCTTGGCGCTGCCGCTGGCCTTGCTGGCCGCCTTGTGGACCACGCGTTTGCAACACCGGCGGGATTTCACCGGCATGTACGGCGCGAATCTGGTGGTGAACGCCGCCGTGATCGGCGCCCTGGGCCTGGTGGCCGCTTCATGGGCAAAGCTGCCGGTGGGGCCTGTCGTGCTGCTGGGGCTGGGCTTGTTGCTCGGCGGCGCCCTGCGCCTGGTGTGGCTGCACTGGCGGCTGGCCCGCACCCGGGAACCCGTTGCGCCAGACGCCGCACCAGCCCCGAACAGCGCTCCCACCTGGCCACGCCCGAACGTCTGGCTGTGGGCACTGGCCAGCGCGGGCCTGCCCCTGTTGCTGCCTTTGCTCGGCCGCAGCCTGGCTTCCGGTGGCGGCGAAGGGGCACTCACCACCTTCAACTACGCCTGGAAGTTGGTGGAACTGCCGCTGGTGCTGGCGGTGCAGCTGGTGGCCACGCTGTCGTTCCCGGCTCTGGCGCGGGTCTTTGCTGCCACGCCCCCGCTCGACGCGGCGGCCAGTGCGGCGCACCGCGAGCAACAACAGGCCGTGCTGCGCCAGGCCTTCACCCTGGCCTGGGTGCTGGCCTGTGCGGCAGCGGCGGCCTTGTCGGCCATGTCCCTGCCCTTGGCCCAACTGCTCTATGGCTGGGGCCGCATGACGCCCGAGGCGGTGCAACAGGTGGCCGCCTGGAGCCGCATAGGTGCCTGGTCGCTGCTGCCGCAGGCGCTGCTGGCGGTGCTGCTCACCCTCATGGCCAGCACCGGGCGCCTGCGCGGCGCGGTCCACGCTTACCTGGGCGCCTTGGCCGTGCTGGCACTGCTGGGTTGGGTGGCGCACCAACAAGGCGGGCTGGACGGCCGCGTGGTGATGTGGGGCATCAACGCCGCGCTGACGCTGGCCGCCGGTCTGCTGTGGTGGCGCGAACGCGGATTTTTGCAGGGCGTTCTGCGTGGGCGCGACACCGCCGTGCCCGCCTTGGCCGCCGCGCTGCTGGCCGTCGCCTGCAGCCAGTTGCCCACGCCGGAGCGCTTGCCCGGCCTGGGGCTGGCCTTGTTGATCGCCGCAGCGGTGGTCGCGCTGACCTTGCTGGTCTCGCCCGCCCTGCGTCTGGCCGTGCGCCGATAATCCGGGCTGCCCATGATCGATCTGCTGCAAATCACCAACGACCCCGTGTTCGCCCGCCGCTGTGATGCGCTGCAGGGCATGCGCCTCTTTGTCGATCTGGAACGCCTGGGCAAGGCCGAGCGCCAGGCCGGTCGCAACACCTTCATCAGCACCCACACCATCGAAGATGTGGGCCGGGTCAAGGCCGTCTTGCGACATTCCCAACTGATGGTGCGTGTGAACCCGCTGAACCCCGAGACCGGCGCCGAGGTCGACGCCGTGCTGGCGCAAGGCGCCGACTGGCTCATGCTGCCCATGTTCAGCCGGGCCGACGAGTTGCGGCGCTTTTGCACCCTGGTGGCGGGGCGCGCGCCCGTGGTGGCCTTGCTGGAAACGGCGGACGCGCTGCACTGCTTGCCCGAATGGGTGGACACCCCTGGCCTGCACGAGGTGTTTGTGGGTTTGAACGACCTGCATTTGTCGCTGGGCCAGCGCTTCATGTACCAGCCCCTGGCCATGGGCCTGCTCGACCAGGCCGCCCGGCGGGTGCACGCCCAAGGCTTGCGCCTGGGTTTTGGCGGCATCGCGCGGCTCGACGAGGGCTTGCTGCCCGGCCGCGATGTGCTGGCCGAACACCTGCGACTGGGTTCGCAAGCCGTGATCCTCTCGCGCACCTTCCACCGCGCGGATTCGAACGCGGTCTTTGAAGCTGAAATCGC
>NZ_JBFJMY010000350.1:0-4407 GCF_041633695.1 Hydrogenophaga sp. | reverse complement strand
TGCATGTGCACCACGGTTTACAAGCCGCCGCCGATCATTTTGAAGCGCAGGCGCGCGCAAGCTGTGCGCAGCACCAGATCGCCTTGCATGTGCGGCACATCCAGGCGGCGCATCGTCCCGGGCAAAGTCCCGAGGACGCGGCACGCCAGGGGCGCTACAGCGCGCTGGCGGCCATGGCCCTGGCGCAGGGTGTGGCTTGTGTGCTGTTGGGGCAACATGCCGACGACCAGGTCGAAACGGTGTTGCTGGCACTCAGCCGAGGCGCTGGCGTGCCGGGCCTGGCGGCCATGCCGGCGCAGTTCACGCGGCACGGCGTGCGCTTTGACCGCCCTTTGCTGGACCTGGAGCCACAAGCCCTGCGGGCTTGGTTGGTTGCCAGCGGACACGGGTTTGCCGAAGACCCCAGCAACACCGACCAGCGCTACACCCGCAACCGCATCCGCGCCTTGTTGTTGCCGGCCTGGCAGGCCTGTTTTCCCGGCCACCGGCAGGCGCTGGCGCGCAGCGCCCGCCACGCCGCCCAGGCCCAGCGCCTGCTCGATGATTTGGCGGCCATGGACATGGCGCAGACCGGTGCCCCGCCCGCATTGACACCGCTGCGGAGCTTGCGACGCGACCGGCAGGCCAACCTGTTGCGGTACTGGTTGCTGCACCGGCACGGCGCCCGCGCCAGCACGGCGCAGCTCGACGAATTGCTCGACCAGGTGGAAGCCTGCGCCACACGCGGCCACCGTATCCACATCAAGGTGGGGCTGGGCTTTGTGGTACGCAGCGGTGAGCGGCTGGATTACACCCCGCCGATATAATTGACAGGTTTTGCCGGGCAGCGCGTCTGCATTGAGACCGGGCAAAGAACACACAACAAGGTCGCGGCAGGCCTTGTTTTTCAACGAAAACCCATTCCATGGCATTGATAGTTCACAAGTACGGCGGCACCTCCATGGGGTCGACCGAACGCATCCGCAACGTCGCGCTGCGCGTGGCCAAATGGCACCGCGCCGGTCATCAAATGGTCGTGGTGCCCAGCGCCATGAGCGGCGAGACCAACCGCTTGCTCGGCCTGGCCAAAGAGCTTGCGCCGACCAAGGCCGACACCGCCTACGACCGCGAGCTCGACATGCTGGCGGCCACCGGCGAGCAGGCCTCGTCTGCGCTGCTGGCGATTGCGCTGCAAGCCCAGGGCATTGAGGCGGTCAGCTACGCTGGCTGGCAAGTACCGATCAAGACCAACAGCGCACACACCAAGGCGCGCATCGAATCCATCGACGACGCCCGTGTGCGCGCCGATCTGGATGCGGGCCGCGTGGTCATCGTCACCGGCTTTCAGGGTATCGATCCGCTGGGCAACATCACCACCTTGGGCCGTGGCGGCAGCGACACCTCGGCCGTGGCCGTGGCCGCCGCACTGAAGGCCGCCGAATGCCTGATCTACACCGATGTGGATGGCGTCTACACCACCGATCCCCGCGTGGTGCCCGAAGCGCGTCGCCTGTTGCGCGTGAGCTTTGAGGAAATGCTGGAAATGGCCAGCATGGGCAGCAAGGTGCTGCAGATCCGCTCGGTGGAGTTTGCCGGCAAATACCGCGTGCCCTTGCGCGTGCTCTCCAGTTTCACGCCCTGGGACATCGACCTGGATACCGAAGCCGCCTCCGGCACCCTGATCACTTTTGAGGAAGACGAAGATATGGAACAAGCCGTCGTTTCTGGCATTGCTTTCAACCGCGACGAAGCCAAGATTGCCGTGCTCGGTGTGCCCGACACCCCGGGCATGGCCTACCAGATCCTGGGCCCTGTGGCCGAAGCCAACATCGAAGTCGATGTGATCATCCAGAACGTGAGCAAAGACGGCAAGACCGACTTCAGCTTCACCGTGCACCGCAACGATTACCAAAAGGCCCTTGATCTGCTCAACGCGCTTGTGCTGCCCATACTCGGTGCAGCAGAAGTGGTGGGCGACACCCGCATCTGCAAGGTCAGCATCGTCGGTATCGGCATGCGCAGCCACGTGGGCGTGGCCAGCCGCATGTTCAAGTGCCTGAGCGTGGAAGGCATCAATATCCAGATGATTTCCACTTCCGAAATCAAGACCTCGGTCGTGATCGACGAGAAGTACATGGAACTGGCGGTGCGCGCCTTGCACCGCGAGTTCGACCTGGACCAGGCGGCCGACAGCATCTCGAACTGATGGGGCCGGCGCTCAGATAGATGCGCCGACTTGAGGCATAATATGCGGCTTGGAGTGATGACCGAGTGGCCGAAGGTGCTCCCCTGCTAAGGGAGTATGGGGATTAAACCCCATCGAGGGTTCGAATCCCTCTCGCTCCTCCAAGATTAAGCCCAAGTGATGAATCACTTGGGCTTTTTTCTTTTCCGTTGTGCTCCGCTCAGCTCGTACGGTGGGCGTCGGTTGTCGGCGGGTTGGGCGCAGCCAGTAGTGTGTGCTGATAGGCGTGCCAGGTGGCGTGGCCGATGACCGGGCCGACCACCAGCAAGCCCAGAAAAAACGGCAGCATGGCCAGCAGAACCAGGCCGGTGATGCAAAGGCCCCAGAAGAACATCACACCGGGGTTTTGCAGGCAGGCGCGGATGCTGGTGAGCCCGGCCGATACGGCGTCCACCTGGCGGTCCAGGATCATGGGGATGGCGATCACGCTGGTGACGAAGATCAACCCGGCAAACACACCACCCACCAACACGTAGGTGATCAGAAACGCGATATTTTCCGGGTCGAACAACTGCTGCAGCAGCCCGGTGGCGGAGGGCATGGCGTTGAAGCTGACCGCGAACACCACCAACGCGGCCCGACCCCAAAGCATTTCCAGGATCAGCAGCACGCCGGCAAAAATGCCCATGCTGCCCTTGGTGGGGCGCCAGGCCTGCAGCGAGTGCCGCAGCGACGGATGGCGGGACGGGGTTTGCATGGCCTGGCTGGCGTCGTAAAGCCCCAGGCACAGGAACGGTCCCATGAGCAGAAAGCCCGCGCTCAGGGCCAACACGTAGGCGGGTGCCGACTGGAAGACGGCGAGCAGGGCATGGCCCATGAGAAAGAAACACAGGCCATAGAAGAGGCCGATGTGTGGGCAGCGCAAGAAGTCGGTCCAGCCCATGCGCAGCCAGTGCAAGGGATCGGTCCAGCGCAAGTGGGCCAAGGGAAGAGACAGAACCGATGGCGCCTCAGGCGCGGGGCCGCTGCCGCTGTCTTGCGGCGTCGGCTCGTCGGATGGCGGCTGGGCCGTCGGGGCTGGGGTGACCATGGGCGGAGTTCCTCCAAGCGAGAGCATAAACAAGTGCTGCCGCGCACCGGCCGAGGCCATGCCCGCGGCAGCACCGCTTCCAGGGCAGTCCCGTGCCTGCTTGCACAAGGGTCGCAGGCGACTCAGAGGTCGTGCTGGCGCAGGTGCATGGCCAGCGCAGCGTCCATTGTCTGGGTGTGTTTGCCAAACCAGTTGCCAAGCTCTTGTGCCATGGTGCGAACTTCCGCCCACTCATGGCCTTGCAGCTTGTCCAAGGCCTCCTGCATCAGGTGCAACACCACCCGGTGTTGCAGCCGGTGGGTCTGGCCCGAAGCGTAGGCGGTGTCGCGCATCCAGGTGTCTTCCTGGTCAAACTGGCGCGTTGCGTGATCCAGCAGCAGGCGCCAGGCCTGTGGCAGATCGTTGTCGGACGCGGCTTGTACCTCGGTCAGCAAACGGAGGAACTCGGTGTGCGTCTGGTCCATGGGCGCGAAGTCCAGCAACACGGCACGGGACGGGTCTACGTGGTTCATGGCGTTGATCTCCTTGGTCTGTCAAAGCTTGACAGCGTGTACCGCAAGCGGTTTTGATCCAGCGCAGGAAGTGGGGATACAGCGCGGTGCTGGGCGTGCAGCAGGCCCATGCCACATTGGCGGAAGGGCTTGGGTCGCGCCGTTAAACTGCTCGGCCATGACCAGCGAATTCCAACCCCCCTTCGTGCCCTTGGCCGGCCGCGACCACGCCCTGAAAACGGCGGGCTTCGCCTTGTTGGCGCCAGACGGCGTCTGTCAGTGGCTGGCGGTGCCGGGCCAGGCCTTGGCGGGTTTGCACGCCAGCTGGGACGATCTGCCCAGCGACGATTACCTGAAGGACGGCGGACGCTACCGGCGCCGGCGGCACAGCTGTTTTGTGGTGAACGGGCGGCAGGTGGAGGCGGTGCCACACCGTGCCCACTGGCAGCCCCTGGAATACAACGCCTTGCACGGCGGTATGCAGCGCTGGTTTGCGCCGATGGCGGACGCAACCGTGGCGCAGCCGGTGTGGTCGGCGCTGTTGCTGGCTTTGGGTGAAGCCGTATCTGCGCTGCGGGGCGCGCAGCCCTGGTTTGTGGAGGCGCACCAGTTCCGGATCGACACCACCGATGGCATTGGCCGGCCCACGCCCGAGGGCGCGC
>NZ_JBFJMY010000349.1:0-4409 GCF_041633695.1 Hydrogenophaga sp. | reverse complement strand
TGTGTTCAATGACCACGCTTTTCTGGCCGCGCAGCAGGCTCGCGCTCGCCAGCACCTGAGGTGCCGTGTGGTCGATACCCGGCTCTGCGCTGGTCGAAGCCGCGCACGCCACAACAACCGGGTCGTGGCCGCCTGGCGGTGAAGATGGCGGGATGGCGGTCATGTCGGGGTTCCTGCGGGTCGTTGTCGAGGTGGCTGGTCAGCGCGATGCGTCTTGCGCGCCGGCGACCGGTTCCGTGATGAAGCCGATCTTGCGCACGCCGGCCTGCTGCGCGGCGGCCATGGCTTGGGCCACACGCTCGTAGCGCACGTCTTTGTCGCCACGGATATGCAGCTCCGGCTGTGGCTCCATGGCCGCAACGCCTTGCAGACGCTGGGTGAATTCGGCGTCTGCCACCGCGATGTTGTCCCAGAAGTACTGGCCTTCGGCGTCGATGGCCAGCCGCACGTTGCTGGGCAGGTCTTGCACGCGCTCGTTGCTGGCTTGTGGCAGGTCGACGCGCACGGCATGTTTGATCACCGGCACGGTGATGATGAAAATGATGAGCAGCACCAACATGACGTCGATGAACGGAATCATGTTGATTTCGCTCAGCATGTCGTCGCTGTCTTCCTGCGTTCCAATGGCCATGGGTGTTCCTGTGTGTCGTGAGTGCGGCTTGTTTTGAGCGGCGCTGAGGCGCGAAGCCTCAGGCCTTCTTCATGGGCAACACCTTGGATTCGCCCACGGCGCTCACGCGGGCACCGGTGACGAAATACGCGTGCAAATCGTGGGCGAAGCGGTTGAGCCGGTGCGTCACATGCTTGTTGCCGCGCACCAGGGCGTTGTAGCCCAGCACCGCAGGGATCGCGACCAGCAGGCCCAGCGCGGTCATGATGAGCGCCTCGCCCACCGGGCCAGCCACTTGGTCGATGCTGACTTGGCCGGCCGAGCTGATGCCGATCAGCGCGTGGTAGATGCCCCAGACGGTGCCGAACAAGCCCACAAAGGGCGCGGTGGAGGCGATGGAGGCGAGAACGGTCAGACCGCCCTGCGCGCGTGCGGTGTGTTCGTCGACGCTGTTGCGCAGGCTGCGCGTGACCCAGTCGCTGACATCTAGGTTGTCGTGCAACTGGGGTTGTGTCTTGCCGTCTTTGTGCAGGATGTGTTGTGTCGCTTCACGGCCTTCCACCGCGACGCTGCGAAAGGGGTTGTTGTCGCTCTTGCCCAGTTTGTGAACACCTTCGGCGAAATCGGCGCTGTGCCAGAACGATTCGCAGGCTTTGGCCTGTGAGCGGTTGGCGCGCAGATCCAGCGCCTTGAGCAGGATGATGACCCAGGTCAATACCGACATGGCCAGCAGCACGAGGGCGACGGTGCGGGTGATGGCATCGCCCTGAGCCCAGAGGTGGGCCAGCCCGTTGGTTGTGGTGGTTTCTACTGGCATGGGTGTGTTCCTGAGAGAAAAAGGAGATCGTTGTTGAAAACAGGGAAGACCGTCATTCGAGGACAAAGGCCACCGGGACTTTGAACCACATCGCTTCGGGCACGCCGCCGCGTTTGCCGGGTACGTAGCGCCAGCGCAGTGCGGTTTGCAACGCGGTCTGGTCCAGGCGGTCGTAGCCGCTGGAGCGGTCTATGGAGGCTTGCGTGGCCGTGCCCGAGGTGTCGATGAACACCTTGACGATGACTTTGCCTTGTTCGTTCAAGCGGATCGACAGCGGAGGGTAGGGCGGGGGTGGATTGTTCAGGTAGGCCGCGCTGCTGCTCGGCAGTTCCACCCGGGCCACGGTGGCCGAGGCTGCGGCGGCCGTGGTGCTGCTGGCTTGCACCGACGCTTCTTTGGGTGGACTCGCCGTTTCAGCCGCAGGCGCTGCAACGGGCGCGGTTTCGACGGGTACCACCGGAGCGCGTTCCGACGGTTGCGTGGCGACGGGCACCGGTAGAGGGGCAGGCTTGACTGCCGGCTTGGGTGTGGTTTTGACGGGTTGGGGTGGCGGAGGCGGTGCTGGCGTGGGCGCTGGCGCCGGCGTGGGCAGCACCTGTGCCGGCTCTATGTACGCCGTCATCACTTGCACGGGGATCACCTGCTCGGCCACTGCGCGCATCAAGCCGTTTTGCATAGCCCAGAGACCCAGGGCATGCAAACCGAGCACCAGCAACACGATCAGCAGCCGTGTTCGGTTCGGAGCCGGCGCTGCAGGGGCTGTTGCGTGCACTGTGGGGGGCGCGGAAAGGGCGCTGGCGGTGGTCATGTGGCGAGAGTGGCGGAGACTTGATAGTGAAGCGGGTGCAGAGGAAAGGAGCCAGCAGGGACCTAGGAACGAAAAATCCAGTACAAGGCGGCCACCAGAAAAATCAGGCTGCCGCCCAGTATGGTCAGACTCGCGATCATGGCTGCTGCTTTCGGGTGTTACCGGTGCTGGGTTGGGATGTCAAGAGCGGGTGGGTGTTGGAATTATAAATGCGAATACTTCGCAATCGCATTTATTTCGGGAAATTTTAAGAAATCAACCGGAAAATTCAAAGGTGGTGCTGCCAGATCAGCTCGGCACGGATGTCGGCCAGGGTCTGGCAGCCGCACAAAGCCATGGCCACTTCGAGTTCGTCGCGCAAGAGGCGGATCACGTGGGCCACGCCCGCCGCACCGCCGGTGGCCAGACCGTGCAACACGGGCCGACCGTGCAGCACCGCGGACGCGCCGAGTGCCAAGGCTTTCAGCACATCGGTGCCGCGGCGGATGCCGCCATCCACCAGCACAGGCACGGTACCGGCAACGGCTTGTGCGATGGCGGGCAACAGGTGGGCGGTGGGCGCCACCGTGTCCAGCGTGCGGCCGCCGTGGTTGGAGACGATCAGTGCTGCCGCGCCCAAGCCAATGGCTTGCCGGGCATCGTCCGGGTGCAGGATGCCTTTCAGCAGCACGGGCAACCGGGTTTGCGTGAGCAGCCAGGCCACATCGTTCCAGGTAGGGGCGTGGCACAGCAGTTCGTCGAACAGGCGGCTTTGCCCGGCTTGCAGGGTCGCGGCGGGTGGCGTCTGCATGTTGTTCAGATGCACCGCCGAAACGCCCGGCGGCAGCTTGAAGCCGGTGCGGCGTTCCTGGTCGCGCACGCCTTGCACCGGCGCGTCCACGGTGAGCACCAGGGCTTCGTAACCAGCGGCCTCGGCACGTTCAAGCAGCGCGCACGTGAACCCGCGATCGCCTTGCCAGTACAGCTGGAACCACAACGGGGCCGTGGCACCGGCGCCGTGGCGCGCCACCCGGGCGACTTCTTCCAGCGGGGTACTGGACTGGGTGCTGAGCACCAACCCGGCCTCTTGTGCGTTGGCCGCCAGTGCGGTGGCGATTTCGCCGTGTGGATGGGCGAGTTGTTGGTACGCCATGGGCGCCACCAGAATGGGGTGCCGCAGTTCGCGACCCAGCAGCGTCAAGCGGGTATGGCCACCGGCGGTGTTGCGCAGCACGCGCGGTTGCAGCGGCAGTTGTTGCCAGGCCTGGGCATTCGCCCGCAGGGTGGTTTCGTCGGCAGCGCCGCCATTCAGGTAAGCCCAGGTGGCTGCGCTCAGCAGCCCCTGGGCGTGCGCTTCGTGGTCGGCCAGGTTGACCACGCCTTCGGGTATGGCGTTGCGTGGTGGGGGAGGGGGCGTATGGGCTTGCATGGCGGTTCAGGTGTTGGCCCACATGCGCAGCAGGTTGTGGTACGTGCCGGTGAGTGCCGTGGTTTCCGGCGATTCGCCGTGTTGCTGGCGCAGAGCCAGCAGGTTCATGTCGAGCTCATACAGCAGGCGCCGCTGTTCGTCGCTGCGCACCATGCTTTCGATCCAGAAAAAACAGGCGAGGCGGTGGCCCCGTGTAACCGGTTGCACCTGGTGCAGGCTGTTGCCGGGATAAAGCACGGCGTGGCCTGCCGGCAATTTGATGCGCTGTTCGCCGTAGCTGTGTTGGACGGTGAGTTCGCCACCGTCGTATGCGTCGGGTGGGTTCAGGAACACCGTGCACGAGATGTCGGTGCGCACGCGTTGTCCGTCGGGCAGCAGACGCACCGCGTTGTCGATGTGTGGGCCATAGTTGTTCTGTTCACCGCCGTAGCGGTTGATGCGCGGGGTGAACACGCGCAGCGGCAGCGTGGCAGAGAAAAACGGCGGGCTCTTGTCGAGCGCGCGCAGCACCATGCCGCGAATGGCGGTGGCGGCCTCGCAGTCGTGCGGGAGCTGTTGGTTGTTCTTGACTTCGCGGGCTTGTCGACCCGCGCTGTCGCGGCCATCGGCCCAGGGCGCCCGCGCCAGCAACTCCTGGGCTTGGCGGAGATCGGCGGGGGCGAGCAGTGCGGGCAGCAGCTCCGACACGGCCGGCACGTCGACCGCGATCGGCCGCCCGAGGAGGTGGAAGCGCGCCAGATCGTCGACCCCGGCCCTCATCGCCCAC
>NZ_JBFJMY010000348.1:0-4414 GCF_041633695.1 Hydrogenophaga sp. | reverse complement strand
GCTATTTGCCCCATAGCCGGGCTATGGGGCTGCACATCCGGCAAAAACTGTCCTCGCTGGGGGCGATTTTCGCTTTCGACGCCTTCTGCCGCGCAGGCTCCTAGGGCAGGCCGTGCACGCGGCGCCCTCCTTATCGTCTCAGCCCACCACCCCGCGCCGCCTCCACCGCCAGCCGCTCACAGCGCTGCGCGTCCAGTGGTTGCCCGGCTTGTTGGAAGCGGGCGGCAGCCGCTGAAAACCGGCTCGCGGCTTCATTGGCTTTGGGCGTTCGTGCGGCGGCGATGTGGCCGCGCACCTCTTCGTGCGCCGCGTACCAGGCGGGCAGGCGCATGACTACGTTGGCGAGGTAGGCGCACTGGGCTTCGTGCTGGTCGGCCAGGGCCAGTTCGCCCACGCGCGCCGCCGCAATCGCCGCCGGCACGGCGAAGGTGATGCGGCAGCCGGGGCAGGTTTCCAGTGGGCCGCGCACCGATTCGCTGGCGTCTTCCATCACGTACAGAGCGGCTTCGGGGTCGTCGTGGTGCAGGTTGATGCGGGTGCCGTAGATGCGGTCCAGCAGGTGAAAGCCGATGTCGGTCTGGCGCGCCACGTCGAGCGCTTCGTCCACCAGGGCACGGGCTTCGTCGCGCCGCCCTTCGTGCAGCGACACCTCGGCCAGGCGCTGCAGCGACAAGGCTTCGCCCACCGGGCCGCCAATGGCGCGGTGCAGGCGTGCGCCTTCGCGCAGGTGCTGGCGCGCCGCCACCAGATCGCCGGCCAGCCATTCGGCTTCGCCGCGCAGGGTGACGCCGAAGGCATGGCCACGGGCGGCACCCAGGCGCTGGGCTTCGGTGGCCAGCGCATCGGCAAACGCGATCACTTCGGCATAGGGCCGCGCGCCATATAGAAAGCGCTGGGTGATGCACAGGTGGCCATCAAAAACGCGCAGGGCCAGGTGCGGCACGTGGCTGGTTTCCTGCAGATCGGCCCACACGCTGCGGTGCAGTTCGCCGCGCGCGTGGGCGGCGGCGGCCTGCGCCCACGAGGCGATCACCAGCGAAGCGGTGTCGCCCGATTCCAGCGCCAGGCGGCGCGCCTCAGCGGCTTTGGTCGTGCCCATGGCCGGGTCGGCGGCACCGAGCGCGGCGGCACCGGCGTAGGCCAGGGCCTCGCTCAGGCGCCCGTCCACCGAATTGGGCAGCACGCCTTGCAGCGCTTCGAGCGCGCCCTTGGGGTCGCCTTGTTTCACCTGGGCCAGCGCGGCTTTGGCGCGCAGGTTGTGGCTGTCGGGTTCACCGGCGGCTTCGGCGGCCAAGCGGTAGGCGGCCATGGCTGCCGGGTCGCCCATGGCGTCCAGCGCTTCGGCGCGCAGGCGCAGCGCTTCGACATGTCCGCTCTCGAAGGCCAGCAGGGGGGCGAGGTGGCGCAGCGCGTCGCTGAAAGCGGCCAGGCGCGCGGCGTCGCGCGCGGCGGCCAGCAGCCAGGGCATGGCCTCGCGCGGCCGCCCGCCTTCGAGCCAGTGGCGGGCCACGTGGGCGGGCACGGCGTCCATCTCGGCCAGCTGCGCGGCCGTTTCGCGGTGCATCTTGAGGCGGCGGTGCGGTGGTATCTGGTCGAGCAGCGCCTGGCGCACCAGTTCGTGGCGGAAGCGGTAGCCACCGTCGGCGAACACCAGCGCACCGGCATCGAGCGCGCAATCGAGCGCGGCGAAAGCGGGCACCTGCGCGAGCTGGGCCAGCGCCTCCACGGTGCGCACGCTCCATTCGCCGCCGCTCAAGGCCAGCCAGCGCAGCAGCGCCAGTGCGTTGGCGGGCACGTCGCACAAGCGCTCGGTGATGGCCTCGGCGGCGCTGCCGGGCAGGCGCTTGCTGTCGTCGCCCGCGCAGCGCGCCAGCTCAATCGCGGCAAACGGGTTGCCGTCGGCGGCCTGCACGATGCGCGCCACCACGGCGTCGGACGAGGGCGCAGCGAATGGTGCGGGCAGTGCGCGCACGACCAGGCGGCGGCTTTCGTCTTCGTCCATGGGCGCCAGATCGAGCGGCTGCAACACGCCGGCGCGCTGCAACCGCGCCACGCCACGCGCCAGCGCAGCGCTGGGCGGCACCGGCCGGGTGGCGACGAGCAAACACAGCGGCCCGCCCGCCATGGCCAGCTGTACCAGCACCTCGACATCGGCGTCGTCGATCAGGTGGGCGTCGTCCACCTGCAGCAAGATGTCGGCCTCGGGCGCGGCGGCCAGCAGCAGCCGCCGGATGGCACCCACCACCTGGTGGCGCCCCAGCGGCCCTTGCGGTGCGTTGGCGGGTGCCGCCAGCGGGCTGAGCAAGGCCAGCACGGCGCGTGCCGGTGGGCCAATGCGGTCGAGCACGCTGCGGTCTTCGAGCATGACGCGTTCGGCAATCGCCGCCATGGCGCCGTAGGCGCGGCCGGTTTCTGCGGCGTCCAGGCGCAGCACGGTCCAGCCGCGCTGGCGCGCCTGGGCGCCGATCTCGCGGCACAGCGCACTTTTTCCAATGCCGGCCGGCCCGCGCAACACAATGCTGCCGGGCCGTTTGCCACTGGGCATGCCGAGCCAGGCCGCCACCTGGCCCAACACCTGGGCGCGCCCCACAAAGGCCGGACCCACGGCTTGCAAACCGGCCACGCAGCGCTGGTACACCGCCTCGGTGCGCGCATCGGGTGTCACGCCCAAGGATTGCTGCAAGGCCTCGCGCAGGCGGCTGTACCAGCGCAAGGCGGCGGCGCGGTTGCCCGCTTCGAGTTCGCGCTGCATCAAGGCGCGGTGCGCGGCTTCGTCGGTGGGTTCGTGCAGGGCCAGGCGTTCCCACTGGCCACTGGTGCGCAACAGGTCGAGGTAGAGGGCACGCAGGCGTTCGCGAAAGGGTTCGGTCCAGGCCTCGTAGCGGGCACCGGGCAGCAGGTCGCCACCGTATTCGCCGGCCACGTCGGCGCATTCGGCGGGGTCGCGCTGGCGCAGGGCGGCCGATGCGCGGGCCTCGAACACGTCGGCGTCCACCGCCACGGGTCGCTCGGGCCAGAGCAGCAACTCACCGGCCAACAAGCCGATGGCGTCGTGCCGACCCAGCGCCTGGCGGCCATGGTGCAAGGCCTTGCGCAGATTCGCGGCACCGGCTTCGGGGTCGAGCTGCGGCCACAGGGCGTCGATGGCGAGATCGCGCGACATGCGGTGGCCTGGCTGCAGGCTGAGCATTTGCACCAGGTGCGCCGCGCGCAGGCTGGGCCAGTGGTCTGCGGCAATCGGCTGGCCATCGACCGCCGCTTCGAACCGGCCCAGCAGACCCACGTCGAGCCGGGCGGGTGAATCACCGGCAGAAAGCCGGGGCAAAAGGGTTTCCATAGGGGCAGTCTGAGGCACTGGGCCGCCACCCGCAAGGGCTTGCATGCCCAGGAACGCTTGAGGAACGGCGCCTGGCCAACATGCAAGCAGCGGGTCGATTCCGGCCCGCCGAACGCATCAGGAGCACACCATGAACGCCAGACAACTGAGCTTCCCATTGCCCGGCAACGGGTCCGCCGTTTTGACGCTGCCGCCCGCCTTGCCGCCGGAAACCTTGCAGGAACTGGAGCACTCGGTGGCGGCAGCGCTGAACCATCTGCAGCGCGAATCCAGTGCCGAGGCGCTGGCGCGGGGACGCGTTGAATACGCGTCCTGGCTCCCGCTGCTGCGCGCCGTGCGCCACTGAAACATTGCCGGTTTTCACAGGCATTTTCGAAACCCCCACCCACTCCCGGAGAACGACATGAGCGAAACCAACACAACCACAGCATCTACTTTGTACGACCGTCTGGGTCGCCGCGACGGCATCGCGCGCATCGCACGCGAGCTGATCAAAAACCACTTGGCCAACCCCTTGGTCAAAACCCGTTTTGCCCAGATACAAGACATGGATCAAACCGAGCGCAACGTGACCGACTTCTTTTGCGTCGGTTCGGGCGGGCCTGGAAGCTATGCCGGCAAGGACATGCTGAACACGCACCGGGGCATGAACATCAGCGAGCAGGAGTTCGTCAGCGTGCTCGACGACGCCATGGCGGCGCTGGAGACCTGCGGCGTGGAAGCCCCCGTGCGCCACGAGGTGCTCGGTGTGCTGTGGTCGATGAAGGCCGAGGTGGTGCGGGTCTGAGTTGGCACGCAGCGATCCACCCGCTGCGTGCATCCACTTCATGCACGCGCTTCAGACCGGCGGCGCGCGCGCGGGCTGCACGTCGGCCATGGATTGGCCAGCCTGACGCGCCGAGACGCCGACATTGCCATAAGCGCCACCAAACGCCCGCCGCAGCACCTGGTGGCCCACGGACACCGGCTGTCCTTCGCGGTGGCCGGACCCGAGGCCGGTGAGGGGATCGGGCTCGAGGAGCTGTGCGACGCGCTCGCCCTCGACACGGCCCTGTGGGACCAGCTCGGCTGTCTCTC
>NZ_JBFJMY010000347.1:0-4443 GCF_041633695.1 Hydrogenophaga sp. | reverse complement strand
CCAGCCTGCAAGCTGTTGTAGCGCGCAGCCACCTCGGCCTGTTTTTCCAGCTTTTCCAGGTTGGCGTTGAGTTCGCGCAAGATGTCTTCCACCCGCGTCAGGTTCTCGCGCGTGTCGGCCAGGCGGTGCGCGGTCTCGCGGCGCCGTTCCTTGTATTTGGAGACGCCAGCGGCCTCTTCCAGAAACAAACGCAGCTCTTCGGGCTTGGACTCGATGATGCGGCTGATCGTGCCCTGGCCGATGATGGCGTAGGCGCGCGGGCCCAGGCCGGTACCCAGGAACACGTCCTGCACATCGCGGCGGCGCACCGGCTGGTTGTTGATGTAGTAGCTGCTGGTGCCGTCGCGCGTGAGCACGCGCTTGACAGCGATCTCCAGGAACTGGCCCCACTGACCACCGGCGCGGTGGTCGCTGTTGTCGAACACCAGCTCCACGCTGGCGCGGCTGGCGGGCTTGCGTGTGTTGGTGCCGTTGAAGATCACGTCCTGCATGGACTCGCCGCGCAGCTCGGACGCCTTGGACTCGCCCAGCACCCAGCGCACCGCATCCATGATGTTGGACTTGCCGCAGCCGTTGGGCCCCACAACGCCCACCAGTTGCCCCGGCAACAGGAAGTTCGTGGGTTCGGCGAAGGATTTGAAGCCGGATAACTTGATCGAATTGAGTCGCACGCCGCTTCCCGCTGACTGTCTGAAATGGAAACGCCTGCCCTAGGCCGGCGACTGCGGAATGATACCTTGCAGCGGTTTCGGCGCCCGACGAGCGGCGGCAACGCCACCGCCACCGTGCCGTTCGGGCTATTCACTGGACCGCTCAGCCAGCTGCGGGCCGGTTGCACCCGAAAATCACCGCAAAATACTACCTTTAGTAACAACTTTCGGCGCTTGACCATCCACAAGTAGCCGCAAGGCAGCACATTTCCGGAAAGAAAGTCCATGAACCCAGTTGTCACCACGTCCTACGACCCGCTCCTCGTCGCCCTGTCGTTCGCCTTCGCCGTCGTTGGTTCCTTTGTCGCGCTCACGGCCGCAAGCCGCGTCAAGCGTGTCGACGGCCAGTTGAGCCGCGGCAACATCGTGTCTGCAGGTCTGGCGCTTGGTGGCGTCGGCGTCTGGTCCATGCACTTCATCGGCATGCTGGCGCTCAATATGGACGTCGCCAGCAGCTACGCCATGGGTGAAACCCTGGTTTCTCTTGTAGCTGCCGTTGTCGCCACCTCGCTGGCCATCGGTTTTGCCGCCCAGGCGCCAGAAAAGCTTCCCCGCTTGCTCGCCGCCGGATTTTTGCTCGGCATGAGCGTGGTGGTGATGCATTACCTGGGCATGTTCGGTCTCAAGATCTACGGCTACATCCTCTGGGACTACGGCATCGTCGCGCTGTCCATGTTGATCGCCGTCGTGGCCGCCACCGCCGCACTCTGGCTGGCGTTCAACAGCAACAGCATGGCCAAGCGCCTGCTGGCCGCCTTGGTCATGGGCGTGGCGGTGTGTGCCATGCACTACACCGGCATGGCCGCCGCCGAATTCATCTGCACCACCGAAAGCCGCAATGCCATCCCACAAGGCCTGGGCTACATCAGCGGATTCCGCCTGCCGTCGTTGGTGATCGTGACCACCGTGCTGATGATCGCGCTGATCTCGCTGGACCAGTTCTACCAGTACGCCGCGAGCAAGGTCCAGCCGCAGCGCGGCTGATCCAACCCAGGCGAACGGGTGTGGGCCAGTGCCAACACCCGCTCGGGGCGGCATTGGTGGCAAACCGATAATCGCAGGGATGAACCCCAAACTCGCCCTGTTGCAGCCATACCCGTTTGAACGTTTGCGCCAGCTGTTTGCGGGCGTGACGCCCAACTCCGCGTACAGCCCTATCAGCCTGGGCATTGGCGAGCCGCGCCACGCCACGCCCGACTTCCTCAAGCGTGCCCTGGCTGCCGCGCTGGACACCGGTCTCACTTCGTACCCGGCCACCGCCGGCACGCCCGATTTGCGCCTGGCTTGCAGCGAATGGTTGCAGCAACGCTACAGCGTGGCATTGAACCCCAACACCCAGGTGTTGCCGGTGAACGGCTCGCGCGAAGCGCTGTTTGCGTTTGCACAAACCGTGATCGACCCGACACGCCCCGGCGCCACGGTGGTGTTTCCCAACCCGTTCTACCAAATCTACGAGGGAGCGGCCCTGTTGGGCGGCGCAGAACCGTATTACGTGGCCAGCGACCCTGCGCGCAATTTTGCGGTGGATTGGGACAGCGTGCCCGAGGCCATCTGGGCGCGTACGCAGTTGCTGTTCGTGTGTTCCCCCGGCAACCCCACCGGGGCCGTCATGCCCCTGGACGAATGGGCCAAGCTGTTTGCCTTGAGCGATCGGCACGGCTTTGTGATCGCCTCCGACGAGTGCTACAGCGAGATCTATTTCCGAGACGAAGCGCCGCTGGGCGGCCTCGAAGCCGCCGTGAAGCTGGGGCGCGCCGATTTTCGCCGCCTGATGATGTTCACCAGCCTGTCCAAACGCAGCAATGTGCCCGGTCTGCGCAGTGGTTTCGTGGCTGGCGACGCGGCCTTGATCAAGTCCTTTGCGCTTTACCGCACCTACCACGGCGGCGCCATGAGTCCGGCGGTGCAGGTCGCCAGCGCCTGCGCCTGGCGCGACGAAGCCCATGTGCAAGACAACCGGCGCCAATACCGGGAAAAATTCGCCCAGGTCACGCCGGTGCTGAGCGCGGTGCTCGATGTGGCCCTGCCAGACGCCGCGTTTTACCTGTGGGCGGGCGTTCCGGCCCACTTTGAAGGGCGCTTGCCAGGCCTGAGCGCCGACGCCTGTTTCGCACAGGAATTGCTGGCTCAATACAATGTGACGGTATTGCCCGGGAGTTACCTCGCCCGCGAGTTCCAGGGGCACAACCCCGGCAACGGTCGCATCCGCATGGCCTTGGTGGCCGAACCCGCCGAATGCCAGGAGGCGGCGCGGCGCATCGCCGAATTTCTCGCAGCCAACCGCTGACGCGGTGGCCGCTTTTCCACTCTTCGAATTTTTCAAACGAATTGCCCATGACACAACAGCTGCAAACCCTGATCGACACCGCCTGGGACAACCGCGCCGAACTCTCGCCCTCCAGCGCCCCGCAAGAGGTGCTGGACGCCGTGGAGCACGTGATCAGCGAACTCAACACCGGCAAGCTGCGTGTGGCCACCCGCGAAAGCGTGGGCCAGTGGACGGTGCACCAGTGGATCAAAAAGGCCGTGCTGTTGTCGTTCCGCCTGAAGGACAACGCCATCATGCGCAGCGGCGAACTGGCCTTCTACGACAAAGTGCCGACCAAATTCGCACACTTGAGCGAGGCCGAAATGAAGGCCACCGGCGTGCGCGTGGTGCCGCCAGCCGTGGCGCGCCGTGGCAGTTTCATCGCCAAAGGCGCGGTGCTCATGCCCAGCTACGTGAACATCGGCGCCTATGTGGATGAAGGCACCATGGTCGACACCTGGGCCACGGTCGGCTCCTGCGCGCAAATCGGCAAGAACGTGCACCTCTCGGGCGGCGTGGGCATTGGCGGAGTGCTCGAACCTCTGCAGGCCGGCCCCACCATCATCGAAGACAACTGCTTCATCGGCGCGCGTTCCGAAGTCGTCGAAGGCGTGGTGATCGAAGAGAACTCGGTCATCTCCATGGGCGTCTACATCGGCCAGAGCACGCCGATTTACGACCGTGCCACCGGCACCGTGAGCTATGGCCGCGTGCCATCGGGCTCGGTCGTCATCAGCGGCAGCCTGCCCAAGGACGGTGGCAAGTACAGCTTGTACGCAGCCATCATCGTCAAGCGGGTCGATGCACAGACCCGCTCCAAGACCAGCCTCAACGAGCTGCTGAGAGATTGACCCCCCTGCGCCGCTTCGCGTCTTCCCCCCAAGGGGGACAACACCTGCAGCCCGGCGAAGCCGGTTCTGTGGTGTTCCGGACCCAAGGCACAGTCGCCGATCACGAATCTGTTTTCCTTCTTTATAAGGACATGGCATGAGCAGCGGAACGATGGAGCGCATCCTGCGCCTGATGGCGGAAAAAAAGGCCTCGGACGTGTACCTCTCGGCGCACGCACCGGCCATGATCAAGATCAATGGCCAGACATTGCCGATCAACAGCCAGGTGCTGCCGCCCGACGCGCCGCGCAACCTGCTGTCCGAGGTCGTGCCGCCCACCCGCATCGAAGAACTGCTGGAAAGCGGCGAGCTCAATACCTCGGCGGCGCTGGACGGCGTGGGCAACTTTCGCATCAGCGCGTTCCGGCAACGCGGCAATTATTCGGTGGTGATCCGTTACATCCCGAGCGATGTGCCGGCGCTGGACAGTCTGAACCTGCCGCCCATCCTCTCCAGCCTGGTGATGGAGAAACGGGGCCTGGTGCTGATGGTCGGCGCCACCGGTGCGGGCAAGACCACCACCCTGGCGGCCATG
>NZ_JBFJMY010000346.1:0-4457 GCF_041633695.1 Hydrogenophaga sp. | reverse complement strand
GGTGGTGAACGAGACTTTTGAGCTCGAAGGTTACGCACCACGCGCCATCCGCTTGCAAGGCAAGATCAGCGAATTGGCGCAGGACACCCACCCGCGCCTGTCGCCCCCCGAGGTATTGGCCAAGCTGCGCGCGGTGCACGCCGGTGGCGTGCAGACCGGGGGCAACAGCTCGGCCCTGGTCGACGCCGCCGCCGCTTGTGTGGTGAGTTCGGGCCGCTACGCCAAGGCCGAAGGCAAAAAGCCGCTGGCCCGTGTGGTGGCCGCCGCCGCCGTGGGCGTGCCGCCCGAAATCATGGGCATTGGGCCGGCCCCGGCGATCCGCTTGCTGCTGGAGCGCACCGGCCTCACGCTGGACCAGATCGACCGTTTTGAAATCAACGAAGCCCAAGGCGCACAAACGCTGGCGGTAGGCCGCGAGCTCGGACTGGACCTGGACAAGCTGAACGTCAACGGCGGCGCCATTGCGCTGGGCCACCCGCTGGCGGCCACCGGTGTGCGGCTCACGCTCACCTTGGCGCGCGAGTTGCAGCGCAGCGGCAAGCGCTATGGCATTTCTTCGGCCTGCGTGGGCGGTGGCCAAGGCATCGCGCTGTTGATCGAAAACCCGGCGGCATGAACGCACTCGCACAGCTCCCACACGGCGTCGCCGTTTCAAGCGGGCACGGCCGGCTTTGTGGTGCGCCTGCGCGGCTCGGCTTATCTCATCTCGATTTTTCAAGGATTGCGACATGAACATTCAAGGACACGCTGCGCTCGTCACCGGTGGTGGCTCGGGCCTCGGTGAAGCCACCGCACGCGAACTCGCCCGCCTGGGCGCCAAGGTCGCGGTGCTGGACGTGCACCTCGACAACGCGAAACGTGTGGCAGCCGACATCGGCGGTATCGCCGTGTTGTGCGACATCACCAGCACCGACAGCCTGCAAGCCGCCATCGACACGGCCGCCGCCGCGCATGGCCCGGCACGCATCTTGATGAACATCGCCGGCATTGGCAGCGCCAAGCGCGTGGTGGGCAAAGACGGCAAGGCCGCCCCTTTGGAAGATTTTGCGAAAGTGATCCAGATCAACCTGATCGGCACCTACAACGCCAGCCGCCTGTTTGCCGCCGCCTGTGCCCAGCTCGATCCGCTGGAAGACGGCGAACGCGGTGTGATGCTGTTCACCGCCAGCGTGGCCGCCTTTGATGGCCAGGTGGGCCAGCAGGCCTACAGCGCGTCCAAAGGCGGCTTGGTGGGCATGACCTTACCCATGGCACGCGACCTGGCACAACACGGCATCCGCGTGTGCACCATCGCCCCCGGCCTGTTCGCCACACCGCTGATGAAGCAATTGCCCGAGCCGGTGCAAGAGTCGCTGGCCAAGAGCATCCCGTTTCCGCAACGCCTGGGCAAACCCGAGGAGTTCGCACAGCTCGCCGCGCACGTGGTCACCAACACGCACCTGAACGGCGAAGTGATCCGCCTCGATGGCGCTTTGCGCATGGCCCCCAGATAACCACAACCTGTCTCGCCCAACCAGACACTCTGCGCAGAAAGCCAGTTGCCTCATGACAAAAACAGTGATCCACGAAATCGAAGTGACGTTCGGCGATTGCGATCCCGCCGGCATCGTTTTTTATCCCAATTTTTCCCGTTGGATGGATGCCTCGTCGCTCAATTTTTTCGTCAAGTGCGGCTTGCTGCCTTGGCGTGAACTGGTGAAAACGCGTGGCATCGTCGGCACGCCGCTGCTGGAAATCCACACCAAGTTCTCCCGCCCAGCCACCTACGGCGAGCGCCTGCAAATCCACACCAGCGTGACCGAGTGGCGCGACAAGGTGTTCATGCACCGGCACCTGGTCCAGCGCGGCGATGAGCTGATCTGCGAAGGCACCGAGACACGGGCCTTCGTGATCCGCCCGGCCGACGCGCCAGACCGCATCAAGGCCATCCCGGTGCCCGAAGACATCAAGGCCATGTGCAGTTGAAGGCGTAGCCCCCTCGGGCAAGCACCCCTCTTCGGGTTCCACAGCACGGCACCACCAGCGGACACCAAAAGCACGGAGACAACGATGTACTACGAACCCGGAAAAACACCGCACGGTCTGCCGCACGACCCCTTCAAGTCCTGCGTCGTTCCGCGACCGATTGGCTGGATCTCGACGGTGGACGCTCAGGGGCGGCACAACCTTGCGCCCTACAGCCAGTTCCAGAACGTGACTTTCGATCCGCCCATCGTGATGTTCAGCGCCAACCAGGACACAGGCGGCCAACGCAAAGACTCGGTGCAAAACGCAGAACAGTCCGGCGAGTTCGTGTGGAACATGGCCACTTACGCGCTGCGCGATGCGGTCAACATCTCGGCCGAAGAGTTGCCGCACGGCGTCGATGAGTTCGAGCGCGCCGGACTCGAAAAACGCCCGAGCCGTCTGGTCAAGCCCATGCGCGTCGCGGGCTCGCCGATCCAGTTTGAATGCGTGTACCTGAACACCTTGCGCTTTCCAGGTGTGCCACCCATGGGCACGGCCGACGTGGTTTTTGGCCGGGTGGTGGCAATACACATCGACGACGCTGTGATCGATGGCAAAGGCATGGTCGATGTGCTCAAAATCCAGCCGCTGGCGCGCATGGGCTACTTCGACTACACCTATGTGGACCACCGGTTCCAGATGGTCATTCCCGGCAACAGCAAAGCGCTGCTGGCCGGCTTGGAAGGCTCCGCCCTGAAGGCTTCTCAGGAAGCCAGAAAGGACTGAACCACGCCAGTCCGAACACCACCACGCCTGGACCAGTAGCGGCACCGTCCGCAGTTGGTCCACCACCGATCTCGCGCCCCCTACCCCGTTTTCACCCACCCCCTAGGAGACAAGCATGCAATTTCAAAAAACCCTGATCACGCTGGCCGCCACGGCGCTGTGCAGCACCGCCGCCCTGGCCGACATCAACATCGGTGTGAGCCTGGCGCTCACCGGCCCCGGCTCCGGCCTGGGCATTCCCATGCAGAACCAGTTCAAGCTGTTCCCCAAAACCATCGCCGGTGAAAAGGTCAACCTGATCGTGCTGGACGACGGCACCGATCCCGGCAAGGGCGCGGCCAACGCACGCCGCTTCGTCACCGAAGACAAGGTGGACTTCATCATCGGTTCCTGCATCACCTCGGTCGCTGCCGCCATGAGCGACATCGCCGCCGAAGCCGGTACGGTGCAATTGGCCGCCTCGCCCGTGGGTCTGCCACCCGGCAAGGACAAGTGGATGTTCCGCCTGCCCCAGTCGAATACGGTGATGGGCCACGCCGTGGTCGAGCACATGAAAAAACAGGGCGTCAAAACCCTGGGTTTCCTGGGTTACACCGATGCCTATGGCGAGCAGTGGCTGAAAGAAATCACGCCCCAGCTGGAAAAAGCCGGTATCAAGCTCGTGGGTGTGGAGCGCTTCGCCCGCACCGACACCAGCGTGACGCCGCAGGCGCTGAAGCTGGTGTCGGCCAACCCCGACGCGATTCTGGTCGTGGCCTCCGGCAGTGGTGCCGCCATGCCCCAGATGGGCATCGTCGACCGTGGCTACAAGGGCAAGATCTACCAGACCCACGCAGCGGCCTCGCAAGATCTGATGCGCATCGGTGGCAAAGCGGTTGAAGGCACCTTCGTCGTGTCCGGCCCCGCCGTGATCGCCGAGCAACTGCCCGACAGCCACCCGTCCAAAGCGGTGGCGGTCGACTTTGTGCAGAAGTACGAAAAATCCATGGGCCCCGGTACGCGCAACCAGTTCGCTGGCCACGCCTACGACGCGGAAATCGTGCTGGAAAAAGTGATTCCAATGGCCTTGAAAACGGCCAAGCCCGGCACACCCGAGTTCCGCGCCGCGATCCGCGACGCCATGGAAACCATGGGCCGCACCGTCTTCTCGCACGGCGTGATGAACTGGACCAAGGACGACCACTGGGGCTTCACGCTGGAAACCGGTGTGATGCTCAAGGTCGTGGACGGCAAGTTCAAGGTCGAGTAATAGAGGCAGAGGCCCCCCGCGCCGACTTCGGCGCCGCCCCCCTCTCTCGCCTGCGGCGGGAGGGGGGCGACACCTTGGGCCGTCCTGAGCTTGTCGAAGGGCGGGCCCTCGGTGTCCCTGGTCTCACGATCGCTTCCTTTTTTCGTTAAGGGTCTTCATGGACTTCTCGATTGCCAGCATTTTGTTGCTGGACGGCCTGACCAATGGCGCCGTGTATGCCCTGCTTGGGCTTGCAACCGTGCTGGTGTTCACCGTCACCCGCATCATCTTCATTCCCCAGGGTGAGTTCGTGGCCTATGGCGCGCTCACCTTGGCCATTTTCCAAACCGGCAAAGTACCCGGCACCGTGTGGCTGCTGCTGCTACTGGCCGGTGTGGCGGCGCTCATGGAACTGTCGGGCCGCTGGCAGCACCAGCGCAACGCCTGGGTCGCCTGCAAGGCCGCCGCTCGCACGCTGGTGCTGCCGGTGCTGGTG
>NZ_JBFJMY010000345.1:0-4463 GCF_041633695.1 Hydrogenophaga sp. | reverse complement strand
TGATCGCGCGCCACAAGAAGGTGTACGACACCCTGGGCGAGCGCATCCGCAACGACGAAGTGCACGCCTTGTCCATGAAAACCCACACACCCGCCGAATGGGCGGCACAGGCCTGAACATCCCATGGACAAACTCAGAATCGTGGGCGGACGCCCTCTGAACGGTGAAGTCACCATTTCGGGCGCCAAAAACGCCGCCCTGCCCGAGCTGTGTGCCGCCTTGCTGACCAGCGAGCCCGTGACCTTGCACAACGTGCCCCGGTTGCGCGACGTGGCCACCATGCGCACCTTGCTCGACAACATGGGCGTCAAGACCGAGACCCATGGCGAGCGCGGCGGCATCACGCTGCAGGCGGCCGACACCATCCAGCCGGAAGCACCTTATGAACTGGTGAAAACCATGCGCGCGTCGGTGCTGGCGCTGGGCCCGTTGTTGGCCCGTTTCGGCCACGCCAAAGTCTCTTTGCCCGGTGGCTGTGCCATTGGTTCGCGCCCGGTGGACCAGCACATCAAAGGGCTGCAGGCCATGGGCGCCGAGATCGATGTGGAACACGGCTACATGCTGGCGCGCCTGCCCGCAGGCCATACGCGGCTGCGCGGTGCCCGCATCGCCACCGACATGGTGACCGTGACCGGCACCGAGAACTTTCTGATGGCCGCCGCCCTCGCCGAGGGGGAAACCCTGCTGGAAAACGCGGCCCAGGAGCCCGAGATCCCCGATCTGGCCGAGATGCTGATCGCCATGGGCGCCAGAATCGAAGGCCATGGCACCAGCCGCATCTACATCCAGGGGGTGGATCGCCTGCACGGCTGCACCCACCAGGTGGTGGCCGACCGCATCGAGGCCGGCACCTTTTTGTGCGCCGTGGCGGCCACCGGCGGCGATGTGATCTTGCGCCATGGCCGCGCCGAACACCTGGACGCAGTGATCGACAAATTGATCGAGGCTGGGGCCTCCATCGACGCCGGCGACGGTTTCATCCGCGTGCGCTCGCAAGGCCGTTTGAAGGCGCAGAGCTTTCGCACCACCGAATACCCGGGTTTCCCCACCGACATGCAGGCCCAGTTCATGGCGCTCAACTGCATCGCCCAGGGCACGAGCAAGGTGACCGAGACCATTTTTGAAAACCGTTTCATGCACGTCAACGAGCTGGTGCGCCTGGGCGCGCAGATCCAGGTTGACGGCAAGGTGGCGGTGGTCGAAGGCATTCCCAAGCTCTCGGGCGCGACCGTCATGGCCACCGATCTGCGGGCTTCGGCCAGTCTGGTGATTGCCGGTCTGGTGGCCGAAGGTGAAACCTTGGTGGACCGGATTTACCACCTCGACCGGGGTTACGACCAGATGGAAGACAAACTGCGTGCCATCGGCGCCGATATCGAAAGAGTGAAATGATCACACTCGCGCTCTCAAAAGGCCGCATCTTTGACGAAACCCTGCCCCTGCTCAAGGCGGCGGGCATCGAGGTGCTGGAGAACCCGGACACCTCGCGCAAACTCATTCTGACCACCAACCAGCCCGGTGTGCGGGTCTTGCTGGTGCGCGCTACCGACGTGCCGACCTACGTCGAGCACGGCGGCGCCGATCTGGGTGTGACCGGCAAAGACACCTTGATCGAACACGGCGGCCAAGGGCTGTACCAGCCGCTGGATCTGCAGATCGCCCAGTGCCGCGTGAGCGTGGCGGTGCGCGCCGACTTTGACTACGCCTCGGCCATCCGCCAGGGTTCGCGTTTGAAGGTCGCCACCAAGTACACCGCGATCGCACGCGAATTCTTTGCCAGCAAAGGCGTGCACGTGGACCTGATCAAGCTCTACGGCAGCATGGAGCTGGCGCCGCTCACCGGCCTGGCCGACGCCATCGTGGACCTGGTGTCCACTGGCAACACACTCAAGGCCAACCACTTGATCGAGGTGGAACGCATCATGGACATCAGCTCGCGTCTGGTGGTCAACCAGGCCGCGCTCAAGCTCAAACGGGCCGCCATCCGACCCCTGCTCGATGCCTTTTCCCGCGCCATTGCCGCATCCGAAACGCCATGAATTTGTCCGCCGCTCCTGTTCGCCTGTCCACCTCGGACCCCGACTTTGAGACCCGCTTCCAAGCGCGCCTGCATTGGTCGGCCGAGACCGACGGCGCCATCGAGCAGCGCGTGGCCGACATCCTGGCCGATGTGAAAGCCCGTGGCGACGCGGCGGTGCTCGAGTACACCGCGCGCTTCGACGCGCTGGACGTGACCAACATGGCGGCGCTGGAGTTGAGCCAGGACGAGCTGCGAGCTGCACTGCATGCGCTGCCCTCGGCCCAGCGCCAGGCGTTGGAAAGTGCGGCGCGGCGCGTTCGCAGCTACCACGAAGCACAGAAAAAGGCCTGTGGCGAAAGCTGGTCGTACCGCGACGAAGACGGCAGTCTGCTGGGCCAAAAGGTCACGCCGCTGGACCGGGTGGGCATCTATGTGCCGGGTGGCAAAGCGGCCTATCCCTCCAGCGTGCTGATGAACGCCATTCCCGCGCACGTGGCGGGCGTGTCGGAAATCATCATGGTGGTGCCCACGCCCGGTGGTGCGAAGAACCCGCTGGTGTTGGCGGCGGCCTGTGTGGCCGGTGTCACCCGCGCCTTCACCATCGGCGGCGCACAGGCCGTGGCCGCTCTGGCCTATGGCACCGCCACCGTGCCCAGGGTGGACAAGATCACCGGCCCGGGCAACGCCTACGTGGCCAGCGCCAAAAAGCGCGTGTTCGGCACCGTGGGCATCGACATGATCGCTGGCCCCAGTGAAATTCTGGTGCTGGCCGATGGCAGCACGCCGCCCGAATGGGTGGCGATGGACTTGTTCAGCCAGGCCGAACACGACGAGTTGGCGCAAAGCATTTTGTTGTGCCCCGACGCCGCCTACATCGCCGCCGTGCAGCGCGAAATCGACCGCCTGCTGCCCACCATGCCGCGCGCGCCCATCATCGCCAAGAGCTTGAACGACCGTGGCGCATTGATACAAACCCGCAGCATGGAAGAGGCCTGTGCCATCAGCAACCGAATCGCACCCGAACACCTCGAAGTGTCCAGCCGCGAGCCGCAGCGCTGGGAGCCCTTGCTCAAACACGCGGGCGCGATTTTCCTGGGCGCCTACACCAGCGAGAGCCTGGGCGATTACTGCGCCGGTCCCAACCATGTGTTGCCCACCAGCGGCACCGCGCGCTTTTCCTCGCCACTGGGTGTCTACGATTTCCAGAAGCGCAGCAGCCTGATCGAAGTCAGCGAAGCGGGTGCGCAGACGCTGGGCCTGATCGCCGCCGAACTCGCCTACGGCGAAGGCTTGCAAGCCCACGCCCGCGCCGCCGAAATGCGCTTGAAAACAGTGCCACCCATGCGGGGTGGCCATGACTGAAACGAATCAACCGCCGATGCGCTTCATCCGCCAGGACGTCCAGTCCATGCACGCCTACGCGGTGCAGGACGCCACCGGCATGGTCAAGCTCGACGCGATGGAGAACCCGTTTTCCTTGCCCGCCGAGTTGCAGCGCTCGCTGGGTGAGCGCCTGGGCCGTGTGGCCATCAACCGGTACCCGGGCAGGCAGGTCGAAGACCTGAAGGCGGAACTGGGCCGGCATGTGGACCTTCCTGCCGGTTACGGGCTGATGCTGGGCAATGGTTCCGATGAGTTGATTTCGCTGTTGGCCATGGCCTGCGATGTGCCCGGCGCGTCGATTCTGGCGCCGCTGCCTGGCTTCGTCATGTACGCCATGAGCGCCCAGTTGCAAGGTCTGGCCTTTCACGGCGTGCCGCTCACGCCCGACTTCGAGCTCGACGAAGCGGCCATGCTGACGGCCATGCGAGCGCACCAGCCCGCCATCACCTACATCGCCTACCCGAACAATCCCACGGCCAACCTCTGGGACGCCACCACGATCCACCGCCTGATCGCCGAGGCCGCCACGTACGGTGGTCTGGTGGTGATGGACGAGGCCTACCAGCCTTTCTCCAGCCGCAGCTGGCTCGACGAGATACGTGCCCAGCCGCAGGCCAATGCCCACGTGCTGCTGATGCGCACACTCTCCAAGTTCGGCTTGGCCGGGGTGCGCATCGGCTACATGCTGGGCCCGCAGGCGCTGATCGCCGAGGTGGACAAACTGCGACCACCCTACAACGTGAGCGTGCTCAACGCCGAATGCGCTTCGTTTGCGCTGGAACATGCCCCCGTGTTCGCCGAACAGGCCGCCGCCATCTGCGAACAGCGTGCGGTGCTGCTGCAGGCCTTGGGCCGTATGCTGGGCGTCACTGTCTTCCCCAGCGAGGCCAATATGGTGTTGGTGCGGGTGCACGGCGCGGGCGCCAGCGATGTGGATGCGGCGCAACGCTGCTTCCAGGCCCTGAAGGCGCGCCGGATTCTGGTCAAGAATGTTTCTAAAATGCACCCATTGCTGTCCAATTGTTTGCGTCTGACGGTGGGAACACCCGAAGAGACCGCG
>NZ_JBFJMY010000344.1:0-4473 GCF_041633695.1 Hydrogenophaga sp. | reverse complement strand
ACCTCGGCGTCGCCAATCTCCAGCACCGACACCCCGGCGGGCAGGTTTTTCATGGTGGGCAGTTTGTCCACGGCGGTCTTCATGTCGCCCAGGGCGATACCGGCCAACTCCACCTCGAAGTTGATGTTGCGCGAACGGTCGTAGCGCGCGATGACCGCAGGCCCGCCGCCAAAACTCAGCGTTGCCACTTGCGACAGCATCACCGGGCCTTTGCTGCCCGGCACCGTGAGGCGGCCCAGCACGTCCAGGTGTTCGCGCGCGCTGGCTTCCAGCTTGACCACGATGGGAATCTGGCGCTGCGGCAGGTTCATCTTGGGCAAAGCGCTGTCGTAGTCGCCCACGGTGGCGATGCGCAAGGTCTCGGCGATGGCGCTGCTGGTCACACCCATCTCGGCGGCACGGGCCGGGTCGGGTGTGACGAGGATCTCGCTGCGCACCAGCGCGGCGGTGGACTGGATGCTGCCCACGCCTTGGATGGTGCGCAGATCGCGCTCCAGTGCGGTGGCGGCGGTCTGCAGCGCGTTGGCGTCGTTGCCGGTCAGCGTGAGGATGTATTTCTCACCCGATCCACCCAGACCGACCTTGCTGCGCACACCGGCGAGATTGGACATGGCTTCGCGGATCTGGTTTTCGATCACCTGTTTGCGTGGACGGGCACCGCGCGCATCGAGCTGTATGGTCAGCGCCGCCTTGCGGGACTCCGCCGCACCCTGGGGCGCGAACGGATCGGCGCCCGCCGAGCCGGAACCGATGGTGGTGTAGACCGAGCGCACGTGTGGCACGGCCGCCACCAGCACCCGCGCGTGTTCGGCCGTGGACACGGTCTGCGCCAGCGTGGCCCCGGGCGGCAGCTCGATATAGACCTGGGTCTGGGAGTTGTCGTCGGCCGGCACAAAGCCTTGCGGCAGCAGCGGGATCAGCAGCACCGAGGCGACGAAGAAGACCCCGGCGGCAAACATCGTGAGCCAGCGGTGCTTGATGCACCAGGCGGCCCAGCCCCGGTAGGTGTTGAGCCAGCCGGGTTCGTTCTGGTTCGACATCCAGGCCCAGATGCCGCCCAACAGCGCGTTGCTGCGCGCCCAGCGCGGCTTGTCCTTGGCCAAGACCACCGGTTTGAGAATATAGGCCGCCATCATGGGCGTGAGCGCACGCGCCACCACCAAAGAGGCGAACACCGCGAACGAGGCGGTCCAGCCGAACTGCTTGAAGAACTTGCCAGGAATACCCGACATGAAAGCGGTGGGCAAAAACACGGCGATCAAGGCGAAGGTGGTGGCGATCACCGCCAGACCGATTTCGTCGGCCGCTTCCATGGCCGCCTGGTACGGCGATTTACCCATGCGCATGTGGCGCACGATGTTCTCGACCTCGACGATGGCGTCGTCCACCAGAATGCCGACCACCAGCGACATGGCCAACAAGGTCACGATGTTGATGGTGAAGCCCATGTAATGCATGCCGATGAAAGCCGGTATGGCCGACAAGGGCAGCGCCACCGCCGACACGATGGTGGCGCGGAAGTCGCGCAGGAACAGCCACACCACCAGCACCGCCAGCATGGCGCCCTCGTACAACAGCTCCATGGAGCCAGCGAACTCTTCTTCTACCGGGGTCACGAAATCGAAAGACTCGGTGATCTGCAGATCGGGGCGCGCGGCTTGCAGCGCCTTGAGCTTTTCGCGCACACCTTGGCCCACCTCTACTTCGCTGGCGCCGCGGCTGCGCGCCACTTCAAAACCCACCACCGGTTTGCCGTCCAGAAAGGCGGCGGCGGTGGGCTCGGCCACGGTGTCCTTCACCTCGGCGATCTGATCGAGCCGGATGCGCCGCCCGTCCGAGAGCGACAGCTCCAGACGCGCCAGCTCGTCGGCCGATTGCAGCGAAGACAAGGTGCGCAAAGGCTGCTGAGCGCCGCCCACATCGGCCCGCCCGCCCGCGCTTTCGATTTGCACCTTGGCCAGCTGGCGCGAGATGTCGGCCGCCGTGGCGCCCAGCGCCTGCAGCTTCAATGGATCAAGCAGGATTTGCACCTCCCGGTCCACGCCACCCACGCGGTTGACCGCGCCCACGCCACGCACCGATAGCAAGAGCTTGGCGATGTCGTTGTCCACGAACCAGGACACGGCCTCTGCGTCCATCTTGTCGGAGGCCACGGTATAGGCCAAGACCGCGCCACCGGCGAGTTCGATCTTGTTGACGATCGGCTCCCGCAGGTCGGACGGCAAATCACCGCGCACCTTGGCCACCGCCGAGCGCACATCGTCCAGTGCTTCCTGGGTGCTCTTTTCGATGCGGAATTCGGCGGTGATGGAGACCACGCCATCTTGCACATTGGTGTAGATGTGTTTGAGGCCCTGCAACGAGGCCAGGCTGTTCTCGATCTTGCGCGCGACATCGTTTTCGAGCTGGTTCGGGGCAGCGCCCGGCAGGCTGGCCACGATGGTGATGTTGGGCACATCCAGGTCGGGGAAGTTCTGCACCTTCATGGCGCTGAACGAGAACAGGCCCGCCAGCGTCAGCATGACGAAGAGCATGGCGGCGGGGATGGGATTCTTGATCGACCAGGCGGAGACGTTCATGGTCGGTCCTTATTTCACAACCTTGACCAGGTCGGCTTCGTTCAAGAAGCCAGCGCCCTGCACCGCCACGGATTCACCGGCTTGCAGGCCCGACAAAACCTCGACCCGCTCGCCCACGCGGCGCCCGGTCTGCACCTTGCGCTGGGAGGCGTGCTGCTCGGCGTCGATCACAAACACGTAGGTGCTGCCGTCGCGCACGACGATAGCGGGGGTGGGCACCGTCAAGGCCTCGCTCTGGCCCAAATCGAAGCGTCCGTTGGCAAAGGTGCCCGACTTGAAGTCGCCGTGAGGCGGCAGGTCCACATACACCAGGATGTTGCGGGTTTGCGCATCGGCCGAGGGCGCGATCGCGCGCACCTTGCCTTCCACTTCCCGCCCGGTGGCGGCGGTGACCTGCACGCGCTGGCCCACCCGAATGCGCCCGACTTCGCTGGCCGTGACCTCGCCGCGCCACTCCATGCGGCCCTGGCGGATCAGGCGAAACAGCTCCTGGCCGGAGCCGACCACCGCACCCACGGTGGCCGAGCGGGCCGAGATGATGCCTTGATCGGGTGCCTTCACGGCGGTGTTGCCGAGACGCACGCGGGTCGCCGAATACGCCGCCTGGGCCGCTTCCCACTGGGCCTTGGCGACTTTTTCCTGCGTCAGATAGAGGGCGATCTGCGATTGCGACAAGGCACCTGTGTCCTGGATCGAGCGCGCGCGATCGGCATCGGCTTTGGCGTTTTCGTAGTTGGCCAGGGCTTGCATCTGGCTGGCCTGGCTTTGCAGGCTTTCGGCCTGGGTGGTTTCGCTGGCAAAGGTGGCCAGCACCTGGCCCTTGCGCACCACGTCGCCCACGTTCACCAGCACCGTGGCCAGGCGCAGACCGCCCAGTTCGGCACCCACACTGGCTTCTTGCCAGGCCATCACATTGCCATTGGCTTGCAGCGCAATGGACAACTTTTCGGTGGTGGGCTGGGACACGGTAATCGTCATCGACGCTTTGGGGCCAGCATCCGCCGCCGGCGGAGGCACTTCGTCGGCTGGCGACGCCTTGAGCGCGAACCAGGCCACGCCGGCCAACAACAGCACCAGCACAGGCGCCACGATGCGCCAGAGGCGGCGTTTGTTCGGGTGAGAGGAAGAGTCAACTGAAGTCATGACGGTTCTTTGATGGTGTTGGATGGGGCCTGGGGATCAAAGCCCCCGCCCAGGGCAAGGTAGAGCTGGATCCAGGCATTGATGCGCTCTTGCTGCAAGGCCACCGCGCTGCTCTCGGCGTTGAGCTTCAGGCGGCGCGCCTCTTCCAGTTCGTTGAGGTTGGCAAAGCCCACCCGGTAGCGGGCCTGGGTGGCGTCGAACGACTGCGTATAGCCCGCGACGGCGGTGTCGGTGGCGCCCACGCGCTGTTGCAGGCTGGACAACGTCACCAGCGACTGCTCCACCTCGGCCACGGCGCGGCGCAAGGTGGCCGCGTAGGCGGCGCTGGCGGCGTCGTACTGCGCGGACGCGCTGTCCACACCCGCCTGCAGGCGATCGCGCCCGAGCAGGGGCAGACTCAGCGACAGCGGCCCCAGCGACCAGGAGTTGAAACTGTCGGTATTGCCGCCCACCGTCACCCGGTTGCGCAGCACGCTGCCCGACAGCGTGAGACTGGGCAACAGGGCGGCACGCGCCACGCCCACGCCTTCGCTGCTCGCCACCAGTTCGCGCTGGGCGCGGTAGACGTCGGGGCGCTGGCGGATCACTTGCGCCGGCACCGCCTCGACGTTGAGCATCGCGTCCAGCCGTTGCGGTGTCTGCAGTCCGCTCAAGGCCGGCGCACCGGCCAGCTGGCGCCGCAGATCGGCCTCCGGCAGGCCGGTCATGGCCACCAGCGACTTGATCTGGCGTTCGCACAACACCTGTTGTT
>NZ_JBFJMY010000343.1:0-4541 GCF_041633695.1 Hydrogenophaga sp. | reverse complement strand
CTGGTCGCCGCTGGTGATGGGGTGGAGCTGGGCAGCGTGTCGCTCGACCAATCGGTCGTCATGGCGCAGGACGCGTTCCGCCGCTTTGCTGCCGACGTGGTGGCACCGCAGGCGGAAGCGATTCACCGGCACGACGAGACCGTGCCCGAATCGCTGCTGCAACCCATGCGCGACATGGGCGTGTTCGGCTTGTCGATCCCCGAGTCGCATGGCGGCACCGGGCCGAACGAGGGCGAGGACGCCACCATGATGGTGGTGGTCACCGAGGCCTTGTCAGAAGCCTCCCTGGCCGCCGCCGGCAGCCTGATCACCCGGCCCGAGATTTTGAGCCGGGCGCTCATGAGCGGTGGCACCGACGAACAGAAAGCCCAATGGCTGCCGCGCATCGCGGCGGGCGATCCGCTGTGTGCGATCGCCATCACCGAACCGGACTACGGTTCGGACGTGGCGAGTCTCGCGCTCAAGGGCACGCGCACCGAAGGCGGCTGGCTGCTCAACGGCGCCAAGACCTGGTGTACTTTCGCCGGCAAGGCGGGCGTGTTGATGGTGGTCACACGCACCGACCCGGACCGCGCAGCGGGTCACCGGGGTTTGAGCGTGCTGCTGGTGGAGAAGCCCTCGTACGACGGCCACGCTTTCGACTTCCAGCAACCCGGCGGTGGACGCCTGAGCGGCAAGGCCATTCCCACCATCGGCTACCGGGGCATGCATTCGTTTGATCTGTCGTTCGACAACTTCCTGGTTCCCGACGAAAACGTGATCGGTGGTGCGGGTGGCCTGGGGAAAGGCTTCTACTTCACCATGGCCGGTATGGTGGGAGGTCGCATGCAGACCTCTGCCCGCGCCTGCGGTGTGATGCGCGCGGCGCTTCGCGCCACGATGCGCTACACGGCCGACCGCAAGGTGTTCGGTGCGCCGCTGCAGAACTACGCGCTCACGCTGGGCAAGCTGGCCCGCATGGCCGCGCGACTCGCCGCCTGCCGCACGCTGGCCTACGCCATCGCCGAACAGCTCAACGCCGGTGGTGGCCGCATGGAGGCCAGCCTGGTCAAACTGCTGGCTTGCCGCTCGGCCGAGATGGTCACCCGCGAAGCGCTGCAGCTGCATGGCGGCATGGGCTACGCGGAAGAGAGTGCGGTGAGCCGATACTTTGTCGACGCACGCGTGCTCTCGATTTTTGAAGGTGCAGAGGAAACGCTGGCGCTGAAGGTCATTGGCCGCAGCTTGCTGGACGGTGCGCTGGCTGCAACGCCTGTGTCCAAAGAGAAGGCGGTGGCCTGATGAGCGACACCTTGCATCCATCGGGTGTGCTGTCGGGCATGCGCGTGATCGAGGCGGCTGCCTTCGTCGCGGCGCCCCTGGGCGGCATGACGCTGGCCCAAATGGGCGCAGACGTGATTCGCATCGACACCCTGGGCGGGGGGCTGGATTACCGGCGGTGGCCGGTCACCGCCAACAACACCAGTTTGTTCTGGTGTGGTTTGAACAAGTCGAAGCGGTCTGTTGCGCTCGACCTCGGCAAGCCCGAGGGCCGGGAGATGGCCATGGCCCTCATCACGGCGCCGGGCAAGGACGCGGGCATTCTGCTGACCAACTTTCCCGCGCGCGGCTGGCTGGACCACGACAAACTCAAGGAGCAGCGCGAAGACCTCATCCAACTCACCGTGCAGGGCGACCGGCACGGTGGCTCGGCGGTGGACTACACCATCAACTCGCGCGTCGGCATCCCGTACATCACGGGTGACGAACGCGGCGCGAGCGCCAACGAAGCCGTCAATCATGTGCTCCCGGCCTGGGACCTTGTCACCGGCCAGATGGCCGCGGTGGGGTTGCTGGCCGCCGAACGCCACCGCTTCAGAACGGGCCAAGGTCAGCATGTGAAGCTCCCGCTCGAAGACGTGGCCCTTGCCGCCGTGAGCCACCTGGGGCTCATTGCCGAGGCGCAGTTGGGCCAGCAACGCGAGCGCCACGGCAACGAGCTTTTCGGCGCTTTCGGTCGCGACTTCACGACTTCAGACGGCGAGCGCGTGATCGTCGTCGGTCTGACGCTGAAACAATGGCAAGCCATCTGCGAGGTCATGGGCTTGCGCGAAGCGGTGCAGGCACTGGGCGAACGCCTGGGCCTGGATTTGAATCTGGAAGGCGACCGCTTCAAGGCGCGCAAGGAACTCGGCGTGATGGTGGCAGGCTGGATGGCCCGCCACACCTTCGCACAAGCCGCCGCGGCGCTGACGAAGCAGGGCGCCTGTTGGGGCAAGTACCAGACCCTCACGCAGTTGGTGACGCAGGACGAAGCCTGTTCACCGGCCAACCCGATGTTCAGGACGATTGATCAACCTGGCGTGGGTGCGCATCTGGCGGCAGGCCTGCCGCTGAACTTCTCGGGAGCGGCGAGGATACCGGCGGCTGCCGCACCGGTGTTGGGGCAACACACGGGTGAGGTGCTGTCAGAGCTGCTGGGTGTGACCCAAGCCCAATATGGGTCGATGTGTGATCGAGGGGTGGTCGCGCGCTAGTTGCGTCAGAATAGCCAGCTCAAAACCTGAGCGGAACACGATGGCCAGATCGCTTGCAAGCAACCACGACGACAAACGTCAGAAGATTCTCGAAGAGGCCGCCGTCTTGTTTGCCAGTGCGAGCTTCGAAAGCGCCCGCCTGCAGGACATTGCGGCGGCATGCAACACGTCGAAGTCGGCGCTTTACCACTACTTTCCCAGCAAGGAAGACCTGCTGTATGTGATCATCAGTGAGCACATCGGGAGCGCGGTGCGCGAGCTGGACGCGATTGCCCACGGTCCGGGGACGACGAAGGAGCGGTTGACGCTGCTGGTGCGGGCCATGGTGAAACGTGCCACCGACAAGCGCAACGAGCACATGGTGCTGACCAACGACCTCAAGTTCCTGCCAGCCCTGCAGCAGCAGGAGATCAAACTGGCACAGGCCCGAGCGCTGGACTTCGTGGTGGAGATTCTCAACGAAATCAACCCCAACCTCATGCGGCGGCGCCGGGAGCGCGCGTCGTACGCCTTGTTCCTCTACGGCTCGATGATCTCGACGGCGAGCTGGTACCGCAAGGAGGGTGGCATGACATCGCAAGAGCTGGCCGACCGGCTGACCGAGCTGTTCCTCAACGGATTCGATGGCGGCGACCACCCGCCTGGTTACCGCTGATCTGCAACGATCACGCTAGGTGGGCGTTTCGGGTGGCAACGGTTCCCGCTTGCGGGCGGGAAGGGTCCCGAATTGCGTGGCGGCCACGCCGATACCGGCCATCAGTGCGCCGACAATCTTGAGGTGGGTGAAGGATTCCCCCAGCGCCATCCACGAGATCAAGCCCGCCACCGGCGGCAGCAGGTAGAGCAGCGGCGCGGTGCGCGGTACGCCCACATGGTCGTTGAGCCAACCCCACGCCAACCAGCCGGCGAACGAAGCCACCGCCAACGACCAGAGCAAGGCCCACCAGATGGACGCCGGCAGGCTGGCCCATGGGACCAGGCGGGCCTGAGGCGCGTTGATGAGCAGCATCGGCGCCATTGCCAGCAGAGTGCTGTAAGCCATGACCAGAGTGACGCCGTGGCGGTTGAGCAGCCGTGTGGCCGCTACGGTGTGGG
Organism: Hydrogenophaga sp.; assembly: GCF_041633695.1. Classification (GTDB taxonomy): domain Bacteria; phylum Pseudomonadota; class Gammaproteobacteria; order Burkholderiales; family Burkholderiaceae_C; genus Hydrogenophaga. The sequence goes on along the minus strand of NZ_JBFJMY010000343.1, from coordinate 930 downwards.
CCGAAAAAAGCAAGGCAGCCAACAAGAGCAGAAGGTCGCCCAGGCCCTGTGTGCGCACAAGCGCGAGCTTGTCCGAAAGAAACACGAGCAGGCCCGCCATGGCCAGCGCCAGTCCCGCCACCTGGATGCGGGCCAGGCGCTGGCTGTGCAGCACGCGCACCAACAAGAGCGTGAACATGGGGCCAAGCGCAGAGATGAGGGCGCTTGAAAACGGTGTGGACAGGTGCATCGCCTGCGTCATCACGTTCACGTGCGCAATGTGGCCCAGCGCGGCCAAGCCTGCCAGGCCCAACCAGTCACGCCGCTCCAGCCGGGGCCAGCGCAGCCCAAATTGCCACAGCAGCAAGGCAATGGCGCAAGCCGGCGTGATGAGGTAACGGACGAAGACCATCGCGCTGGGCCCGATCTGGGCCATCACGGCTTTTTGCACGCTGTAGTTGCTGCCCCAGAGCAGCATCAAGACCAATGCCACGACCAGCGCCAGTCGGTTGCTGGCGGTGGATCCCACGGCGTTTTTTCGATTGAGCACCATTAAAACCGTCTCATAAGTCGTTTATGTCGTCAGGCGAAGGCACAAGGAATGTGCGGTTTCTGCAGCAGCTACGGGAAATCCCTAGGCATTTTTTAGCTTGATCTATTTATTAAACCGTCCCGTCGGACTATTATATGACTTGCCAACTGTTGTTCGTTCTCACGCCAACTCAACCCAGGAGACAAGCATGCGCATTTCCTTCCCCAGGCTCATCGCAGCCATCGTTTTTGCCAGTGCCTTCGCCGCACCCGCCGTGGCGCAGACGACCGTCCTCAAATACTCCAATTGGCTGCCACCGGGGCAGGCCATGCGCATGGAGGTGGTGGAGCCGTGGATTGCCGAAGTGGAGAAAGCCACGCAGGGTCGGGTCAAGATCGACACGGCACCCAAAGTCGTTG
>NZ_JBFJMY010000342.1:0-4547 GCF_041633695.1 Hydrogenophaga sp. | reverse complement strand
GCGTATGGATTCGAACATGCCTGGAAATCCTGAAACGGGTTCTCAAAGGGCGACGGCCATGCCGACGCCAACAACAAAAAAGGCGAACCCTGGTTCGCCTTTTCGATAGTGGTGGGTGCTGACGGGGTCGAACCGCCGACCTACGCCTTGTAAGGGCGCCGCTCTACCGACTGAGCTAAGCACCCCACCGGAAAACTGGGGGAACAAATCAGTTCAAAGCATCCCGCAGCGCTTTGCCTGGACGGAACTTGGGCACCTTGGCGGCTTTGATTTTAATCTCTTCGCCCGTGCGTGGGTTGCGCCCTTTGCGAGCAGGGCGTTTGGTCACAGCAAAGGAACCAAAGCCGACCAGAGAAACCGTGCCGCCCTTTTTCAAGGTGGTGCGGATGGCAACGATGGTGGAGTCCAGTGCGCGCGTGGCGGCTGCTTTCGAGATGTCGGCATTCTTGGCGATATGCTCGACGAGTTCTGTTTTGTTCACAAATAGCCCCTCTTAAATTGATGTAACGAATCCGTGTGGATAGGCTTTACCGCAACACGGCGCAAAGGCCGAAGGTAAAAACCGAATCTCTCTTGCCCGCCTGGCGCGGCAAGGACCGCGAAAAGCGCCATGTGATTAGACCCATGGGCTTGCACCCCTGTCAATACGCCAGAGACATGCCGCGTGGAGTTGCCAGCACAGAACGCGAGATTCTAGACGCTTTCGTTGCGCCCCGGCCTCGGGGCCGCGATTTTTGGACACCTGCGGGCGACACGGCCGGGCCTTCGCGACCCACACAGATCAGCCTTTCAAGGCCGCCGCAATGGCCTTGCCCACATCGGATGTGCCTGCAGTCCCGCCCAGATCGGGCGTTCGCGGCGCACCGCTGCCGGGTTGCAGCACGGCCTCGATGGCATGCAACACCGCGTCGTGCGCATCGCGATGGCCGAGAAAATCGAGCATCATCGCACCGCACCATATTTGACCAATGGGGTTGGCCACGCCCTTGCCCGCGATGTCGGGCGCCGAGCCGTGCACCGGTTCGAACAGCGAGGGAAAGCGGCGGTCGGGATTGAGGTTGGCGCTGGGCGCAATGCCAATGGTGCCGGTACAGGCCGGGCCGAGGTCGCTCAAGATGTCGCCAAACAAATTGCTGCCGACCACCACATCAAAGAAGTCGGGGCGCTGCACAAAATGCGCGGTCAGGATGTCGATGTGGAACTTGTCCACCGTCACATCTGGATACGCTTTGGCCATCTCGGCCACGCGCTCGTCCCAGTAGGGCATGGTGATGGCGATGCCATTGGACTTGGTGGCGCTGGTCAGGTGTTTTTTGGGCCGCGAACGCGCGGTCTCGAACGCATAGCGCAGCACGCGGTCCACACCGACACGCGACATCACGGTTTCCTGCATCACGATCTCGCGCTCGGTCCCGGCGTACATGCGGCCACCGATGCTGGAATATTCGCCCTCGGTGTTCTCGCGCACGATGACCATGTCGATCTCACCCGGCAAACGCGGGCTGCCGTCCTTGCGCACCACGGGTGCGGTCACGCCAGGCATGAGCTTGGCGGGGCGCAAGTTGATGTACTGATCGAACTCACGGCGAAACAGCAGCAGAGACCCCCAGAGCGAGACATGATCGGGGACCTTGTCGGGCCAACCCACGGCGCCGAAATAGATCGCATCGTGTCCGCCGATCTGCTCTTTCCAGTCGTCGGGCAACATCTGGCCGTGCTTCTCGAAATAGGCGCAGCTGGAAAAGTCGAAGTGGTCGAACTGCAACCCGATGCCGAACCGGTTTGCAGCGGCTTGCAGCACACGGATGCCCTCGGGCATGACTTCCTGACCAATGCCGTCGCCGGCGATGACTGCTATGCGGTGTGCGCTCATGGATGCTCCTAATGATCAAGCGGTGAAAAAAGTCAGGGCTTCGTCGATCAGCGCGTCGGGCGCTTCTTCGGCGATGTAGTGGCCACACGGCAAGGTGCGCCCCGTGACCTGGTCGGCGCGCTCGCGCCACAGCGGCAACACGTCGAAACAGCGGTTCACCGTGCCGTGCTGTCCCCACAGCACGCGCAACGGTTGCCGCAGGCGCTTGCCCAGCGCCAGGTCGGCGCGGTCGTGCTCCAGATCGATGCCGGCACTGGCGCGGTAGTCCTCGCAGATCGCCGTGGCGCTGCCCGCCACGGCGGCGCAACGCTGGTATTCGGCCAGTGCAGCGGGATCGAAGGCCGCCAGCCCGGCGTGGCGGCTGCCGAGCACGCTGCGCACATAGCGGGCGGGGTCCGACTCGATCAGCGATTCGGGCAGGGGCGCAGGCTGGATCAGAAAAAACCAATGCCAGTAGGCGCGCGCAAACGCTTCGGTGGTGTGTTCGTACATGGCCAGCGTGGGAGCGATGTCCAGCAGCATCACCCGCCCCACCGCGTCTGCGTGGTCGGCGACCAGCCTATGGGCCACACGGGCGCCCCGGTCGTGGGCCAGCACGTCAAATTGCGCAAAACCGTGGTGTGCCATCACCGCTTGGGCATCCAGCGCCATTTCGCGCTTGCTGTAGGCACCGTGATCGGCTTGCGCGGGTGGCCGCCCCGAATCCCCGTACCCCCGCAGATCCATCAGCACCACGGTAAAGTGCCGCGCCAGTTCTGGCGCCACCCGGTGCCACATGGCCTGGGTCTGCGGGTGCCCGTGGAGCAACAGCAAAGCAGGCCCCTTGCCGCCAATGCGGGTGTGCAGCCGCACCCCCTCGCGGTCCACGCTGCTGCTCTGAAAACGTTCAAACATGCCCAGCAGCATACCGACTATTTCGGCAATAATGGATGAATCCATTCATTCCAAAAAGGAAACAATTGGACCGCCCCGATCTGGAACTGGTGCTGGCCGTGCGGCAACACGGCAGCTTGGCCATGGCCGCAAAAGCACTCAAAGTCGTGCCCTCCGCTGTGACCAAACGGCTGGCGGCGCTGGAAGCTGGCCTGGGCCTGCGGCTGTTCCAGCGCACCACGCGCCGCGTCAGTCCCACAGCCGAAGGCGATGCGCTGTGCGAACACGCCACCCGCCTGCTACAGGCGTTTGACGCCATGGAATCGGAGTTGCTGGAGCGGCGCTCCGAGCCGGCGGGACCGATCCGGCTTGCGGCCACTTTCGGCTTTGGCCGCCTGTGGCTGGGCCCTGCGCTGGCACGGTTCCAGGCCCGCCATCCCGGGGTCGACGTGCAACTGCAGCTCACCGAACAACTGCCCGACTTGGCGGTTGAAGGGTTTGATGGCGCCATCTGGCTGTGGAGCGCACCGCAACACCGCGCCAGCGAATGGGTGTCGCGCCGTCTGGCCCGCAACCAGCGCGTGCTGGTGGCGGCGCCCGCCTACCTACAGACCCATGGAACACCCAAGACCCTGCAGGAGCTGGCGCAACACGCCTGCCTGGTGGTGCGCGAAAACGGCGGTGGTCCGGGTCAGCGCTTCGAGCACTGGCGCTTGCAACGCAGCAAAGACACGCAGGTGATCCATGCGCCGGTGCAGGGCCCGTTGTCGAGCAATTCGGGCGAGATGGTGCGCGACTGGTGTCTGGCCGGCGCCGGCATCATGCTGCGCAGCCTGTGGGACATCGCCCCGCAACTGGCCAACGGGCAACTGGTGCGGGTCTTGCCCGAGTACGCCATGCCCGACGCCGACGTGCACTGGCTGGCGCCGTACCGGGCACAAAGCCCGCGCCGCATCCGCTTGCTGGTGGACTTTCTGGCCGATCACTTCCGTGACGAGCCATGGAAACCCGCTAGCGTGCCGGGCGCACCACCAGGCTCACACCGTAAGCGGTGAGCGCGATACCGGCGATGGTGAACGCCGTGATCGGCTCGCCAAACAGCAGCCAGGCCAGCAGCGCGGTGCAAGGCGGCACCAGGTACATCAGGCTGGCCACCGACGCCGCAGCCCCGCGCTGGATCAGGATATACAGCAGCGAGCTGCCGCCCAGCGTGAGGCCCAGCACCGACCAGGCCATGGCGCCCACCAGTTCGACGTGCCAGCGCATGCTTTCGGCCTCCAGCAGGGCCAGCGGCAGGGTCACCACCAGCGCCGCCGACAGCTGCACCGCATTGGCGGTGCGCACGTCGCAGGGCTTCACATGGCGCTTCTGGTACAGCGTGCCGGCCGTGATCGACAACAAGGCCATGAGCGCAAAAGACAGGTTGATCCAGTTCGCGTGATCGCCCGGGCCGCCGGCGCCGAACTTGCGTGCCACCACCAGCACCAGGCCGGCAAAACCCAAGGTGAGCCCCACCCACTGGCGCCGCGATACCGAGGCGCCGGTGCTGGACAGCCAGATCGCCGTGAGCACCGGTTGCAAGCCAACGATCAGCGCCGACAAGCCGGAACCCATACCCGCCTTCACGGCCGCCCAGACGCCGCCCAGATAGCCCGCGTGCATGAGCACGCCGGTGACCGCGAGGTGCCAGGTCTGCCGGCGGTCGCGCGGCCATTTGACGCCGGTGAACCAGATCCAGGGCAGGAAGCAGGCGATGGAAAAGGCGTAGCGCACCGCGAGAAACTTCATCGGTGGCGCGTGC
>NZ_JBFJMY010000341.1:0-4554 GCF_041633695.1 Hydrogenophaga sp. | reverse complement strand
GTCGGAGCTGGTGATCCTGTCCCTGGTCAACCGCCACGGATCGCAGGCCACGGCGGCTTACGGTGCGGTCACGCAGATCGTCAACTACGTGCAGTTTCCGGCGCTGTCCATCGCCATCACGGCGTCCATCCTCGGGGCGCAAGCCATCGGTGCCGGGCGCTCCGAGCGGCTGGGCGCGATCCTGCGCACCGGGCTTTGGCTCAACGTGTGTGTGACCGGCTCACTGGTCGTGCTGGGGTATGCGTTGTCGAACCAGTTGATGGGCCTGTTTCTGACGCAGCAGCAAGTGCTGGAGCAGGCGCAGCACCTGTTGCACATCATGCTCTGGAGCATGCTGTTGTTCGGTTTTCAATCGGTGATCGGCGGCATCATGCGCGCCAGCGGCGTGGTGCTGGTGCCGGTGTCCATTTCCGTGTTCGCGGTGCTGGCCGTGCAACTGCCGGCCGCGTACGGGTTGAGCGGGCGCTTCGGGCTTGAAGGGGTGTGGATGGCGTTTCCGCTGGCGTACCTGGCCATGCTGGTCTTGCAAACCAGCTACTACCGCCTGGTGTGGCGCCACCGATCGATCGGGCGCCTGGTGTGAAAGAGCGCGCGCCACAAGACGTGGATAATCCACCGTGTGAAGCGCGCTAGGCCGTCGCTGGTGCAAGACCCGAAAGGGTGCACTGGAGGAACGTCCGGACTGCACAGGACAGCGTAGGAGGTAACACCTCTCCACCGACCAGTTTGATGAGTTCGCTCAAAGGACCCTAAGGTGAGGATCAGAGCAACAGAGACGAGCCGATTCAGTTCGGGTGAAACGGGCAATCTCTACGCGCAGCAATACCAAATAGGCCAACCTGAGGCGACACGGTTCGCCGTGTTGTTGATCCTCGTGGTTCCGCGAGGAGAGTTGGCGGGTAGGTAGCATCGAGCCGTTTGGGTGACCAGCGGCCCAGAGGAATGACGGTCACATCCCGGGCAACCGGGATGCACAAAATCCGGCGTATCGGCGCGCTTCACACTATTCACGAACCAAAACCCCTGCTGGCAAGCGAAACCATCTTGTCAGTGGCGACTTGCTGCCACGGACGCAGTGCAGCGGTGGGCCGGGTCACCCCCGGGATCGGCCTCAAGCCTCGGGACTGTCGGTGTCCTTGCCGCCCAGGCTCAGCTGAACCCGCGCGGCAGCGGCCAGCGCCTGGTATTTGGCGCGGAAGGCGTCCAGGGTTTCTTCTTCCAGCTCTTCCAGGTCCAGCAAGACGTTGTGCGCGCCCTGGGTGGCGCGGATCAGTTCGTCCAGCTTCACCTGGATGGCTTCGGTGTCGCGGTTCTGGGTGTTCTGGATCAGGAACACCATCAGAAAAGTGATGATGGTGGTGCCGGTGTTGATGACCAGTTGCCAGGTGTCGCTGAAGTGGAAGACCGGGCCCGTGATGAGCCAGACACCGACCACCGCGACCGCCAGGGTGAAGACGCGCGGGCGCCCGCAGAAGTGCGCGGCGCCTTTGGCGAATCGGGAATACCAGGCGGTGTTTTGCATGGCGAAGTCCGGGCTCAAAGGTTGAAGCCACCCAGGCTTTGGATGCGCTCCACGTGTGCCAGCAGCGAACGTTTGGCCACCGGCCACAGGCGCTCGGGCACGTCGTCGTACGCCAGTCGCACCCAGTCGTCGGCGCTGCCGTCGGGTTGTTTCTGCATCGCCTGGGCGATCTTGGCCTCGCGCTTCAAGCGGTGGGCCTTGAGCTGCAAGATGGCGGCTTTGGCACCACCTTCGGCCGGTGCCGAGAGGTTGTCGGGTGTTTGGCGCAAATCGCCCAGCACGTAGCCGTGCGCGGGCAGGATGAAATCGATCCCATGTTCGTCGCAACTGGCGGCAAGCTTGTCCAGCGACTCGAGGTAGGCCGCCATGTTGCCGTCGGGCGGGTCGATCACGGTGGTGCTGCCGTTCAGAATGTGGTCGCCCGAGATCAGCAGGCCGTCCTCCACCAGCACCAGGCAGAGGTGGTTGGCGGCGTGGCCGGGTGTGTGCAGCACTTCCAGCGTGTGGGTGACATCGCCGTCCGGCCCGGTGCCGCGCAGCTCCAGCCGCTCGCCGTCGACCAGGGCGCGTTCGGGTGTGAAGCGGCTGTTTTCCCGCGAGGTGGTGGCGCTGGGCAGACCCAGTATCGGCGGCACCGTGCGGCCCGATGGTGCGCACATGGCTTGCAGCCGGGGCGCTCCGGGCGAGTGGTCGGGGTGGGAATGGGTGCAGACGATGGCACGTATGTCGCCACCGGCTGCGCGCCACAGGCGTTCGATGTGGCCGGGCTCGTCGGGCCCGGGATCGACCACGATGTGGCCGGTGGCCGGATCGCCCACGATGTAGCTGTTGGTGCCAGGGCCGGTCATGAAGCCGGGGTTGGGCGCGGTGAGGCGTTGCAGGTTCTTCAGCAGCGCCACCGCTTGTTCGTGTTGCCAATCCAGTGCGTGCACGATGCGGCCGTCCGGGCAGACCAGGGCCAGCTCACCGAACGGGGCTTCGTGCTCCATGTGGCGCGACTCGGCTCCGTTGAGCAGACCGGCGCGCGGGCAACTGGTGAACAGCGGTTCGTCGTTGACCGCGCAGGCTTCCAGCACCGCTTGCACGGTCGCGTAGGCCTGCAGCCGCTCCAGCGTGCGGATGGTGGGGAAGATGATGAAAAAATCCCCGGCGGCGTGCCGCGCCAGCGCGTCGGCCGGGCGCACCCAGACCGGCTCGAACTGCTCGGCCTCGTCGGCCACGGGCTCCTGGTCCGCCGGCATGCGGGCGACCAGAAACGGCACGTCGAAGCGGCGCGGCAGGTCGCGGTCGGTGATCCAGTGGGCGAGCACAAAAACTTCGGCGCCGTCCAGCGTCAGTCCGCGCGTTGCGCATTGGGCGGCAAAGGGCGCATGGCGGTCCAGCGCGGCGATGTCATCGGTGTTGGCGTGTGTGCCGTCTGCGCGGCGCGCCAGCAGCACACCCAACTCTTCAAAACTCTCGCGGATGGCCGCGATGGCTTGCGTCAGGTGCAGCCCGCTCTGGGTGGCGCGCCGGGTCGATTGGGCGTGGGCCAGGGCGTCGGCGGCGTCGATGCCTCCACCCGGGAACACGTAGGCGCCGGGCGCAAAGCTGGCGCTGGTGGAGCGCCGTGTCATCAGCACTTCGATACCGGGCCGCGCCGGGTCGCTGCTGTCGCGCAGCAGCAGCACGGTGGCGGCATGGCGAAGGGGCGCGGGATCGCGCGGCGGGTGGAGCAGTTGTGTCGTTCGAACCATGGCCGCATTGTGCGACAAAGCCTTTAGGGCCTGTTCACCCCTTTCCCATGGCCTTTTTGATCCGCAACGCATCTTGGAAAAATAGTGTGAACACGCCCTGTTCACGGGTGCGGCCTGCCTGCCCGGTGTGGGCGCGCGCGGTTCAGGGTGGGGCGAGTGCGTGCATCTCGGGCGATAGGCCTTGCCACGGCGCGTTGAAGCCGGGCGTGTTGCGCAGCGGCGGCTGCGGCGCCACGCGCAGCGCCCAGTGCGTGCCGGCCACCACGCTGTCGATCACCGGCACCGGCACCTGGGCCTGCACCACCGCCGCCATGCCGGCCAGGCCCGCGCCACCCAGGATCACGGCGTCCACGCCGAGCTGGTGGGCGGCGTCGCGACAGGCCTGGGCCAGCAGCCGGTGCGCCGCCGCCGGGTCGGCCGCCAGTTCGGCGCCGGTGGGCACCACCGTGTGTATGCCGGCCAGTTGCTGGGCTTGGCCCAGGGCGTGGGCCAGGCGTTGCAGCATGGGGCCCCAGCGCTCACCACCGGTGACGATGGCGTAGCGGCCGTGGCGCGCGGCTTCGATGAAAGCGGCTTCGGCCAGACCGGTCACCGGTACAGGGCTGCTCTCGCGCAGCGCCATCAGGCCCGGGTCGCCAAAACAGCCGATCAGCACCGCGCTGGGTGGCGTGGCCGTGTCGGCCAGGGCCTTGGCCCAGCTGTCGAGCGTGGCGTGGGCCGCCACCGCGTAGCTGGCTTCGTCGGCGATGTAGGGCGCGCCAAAACGGGCGGTGACGGTGCGCACCCGCACATGCAGACCGGCGGCGGCCTGCACATGGCTTTGCAGCAGCTGGCTGACAAGCGCCGAGGTGTTGGGGTTGACGACCAGCAGTTCGCGCATCGTGGCCTCAGGCTTCTGGCGCGAAGATCTGCCGCAGGTCGGGCGCGCCCTGGCGCGCGGGCGCAAAGCGCAGTTGCGATTCGAGATGGTCCAGGTGTTCGCGCATCAGGCGCGCCGCTTCGCGGGGGTCGCGCAGGCGGATCGCGGCCAGCAGGGCGCGGTGTTCCTGGCAGCCGCAGGCGGTGGCTTCTTCTCGGTTCTGGCTGTGTGGCGGGCTGTAGGTCATGAGAATCAAGGAGGTGCGCGATACCAGTTCGCGCAGGATCTGGTCCAGCGTCTGGTGACCGGCGCGTTCGGCAATGTGCAGGTGGAAGTCCCCCGAGAGCCGGATGGCGCGGCGCATATCGCCCGCCGCGCGCGCGGTTTCCTCGTCCCGGATACAGCGCGTGAGCACCTGCAGGTCGGCGGCGGTGGCC
>NZ_JBFJMY010000340.1:0-4563 GCF_041633695.1 Hydrogenophaga sp. | reverse complement strand
CGCTTGACCCCCTTGCCCGATGGCGCCTGCGTAGGGCTATCCGACGGCAGCTGGGCGCGTGTGACGCTCACGCCCTAGCATGGTGCCTCCTGCACCCCACGGCCTCCCTCCACACCACCAACCCAAGTTACAACCATGCTGATCCCACGCCAACCCGTTCCCGCTCTGCAAGTACAAACCCTGGACCACGGCGCCTACGACCTGGCCACCGAAGCACCCGCGCATTTTTCGCTGGTGGTGTTTTACCGTGGCCTGCACTGCCCCATTTGCGCCAAATACCTGCTGGAGCTGGGCCGCCTGCTGCCCGATTTCGAAAAAACCGGCGTATCGGTGCTGGCGCTGTCCACCGACGGCGACGAGCGCACCCGAGCCATGGCCAGCAAGATCCAGGCGCCCAAGCTGCGATTTGGGCACAGCCTGTCGCTGGCGAGTGCCCGCGAATGGGGTTTGTACACCTCCGCCGGGCGGGGTGCATCGTCGCTGGGGATCGACGAGCCGCCGCTGTTCGCCGAACCCGGCGTGTTTCTGGTCCGCCCCGACGGCAGCTTGTTCTACGCCGCCGTGCAAACCATGCCGTTTGCCCGCCCGCATTTCGACGAATTGCTGGCCGCCGTGCGATTCGCCATCGACAAGAGCTACCCGGCGCGCGGCGAGTACATCGGCGCGGTCTGAACGCTTGCGGGACCGTCTGCCCCGGGTCGGGTTCAGCGCTTGCGCCGGTTCCGGGGTTTGGGCTTGCCTTCGCCCTTGCGCAGCGTGCGTTCGGCATCGATCTTCTCGCCCGCCGCCAACCAGCGCAAAAACTCCGCCGGCGTCTCCAGCGTGATCAGGCCCAGGCTGGTGGATCGGAAGTCGGCGATCACCAGTTCGGCGGCTTTTTGCCCGTTCACCTGCGCACCACCCGACAGCGCGCCGCGCTTGCGGCCAATGGCTTCCAGCAAGTCTTCCTCTGGGGTGCTGGCCATCTGTGCCAGCGTCCAGCCCAGCTGGTAGCGCGCCTCGACCAGCGCCGGGTAGGCGGTCTTGAGTTTGACCAGGAGTTCCAGCGCCACCTCCTGATCGTCGTAGGCGTTGCGGCCCACGGCGCCGCTGGCGGCGAGGTTGTAGCCGCTCTCGGGCACCACGATGCGTGGCCACAGCATGCCCGGGGTGTCGTAGAGGTAGAAGTCGTCGGCCAGGGCGAGCCGCTGCTCGTTGCGGGTCACGCCGGCTTCATCACCGGTCTTGGCCGAGCGTTTGCCCAGCAAGGTGTTGATCAGGGTGGACTTTCCGACGTTGGGAATGCCGCAAATCAAAACCCGCATGGGTTTGACCATGCCGCCCCGGTTGGGCGCCAGTTCGTGGCAGGCGGCGATGATGGCGCGCGCCGGTGCGGTGACGCTGGCGTCCAGCGCGATGGCCTGGGTCTTGGCTTGGGCGTTGTAGTGGGCCAGCCAGAGCGCGGTGCGTTCGGGGTCGGCCATGTCCTGCTTGTTCACCACCTTCAGCGTCGGGCGCCCGCTGGTGAGCTCGGCCAGCAAGGGGTTGGCACTGGAACCCGGCAGGCGCGCGTCCAGCATTTCGATCACCACATCGATGTCTTTGATGCGCTCGCCAATCGCCTTGCGGGTGAGGTGCATGTGACCGGGAAACCACTGGATACTCATGGGGGAAAAAGTCTTTCAAACGGAATACTGGAGCGTTCGCCGGGGCGGGCCAGACGGAAACACCCGGCTGGGGGAATTGTGCCTTGGTGAAAGCCCCGACCTGGCAAAGCCGTTCCGCTGCCTACAATGGATCGAGGGCCAGGCGCTGCCAGAGCGGCGAACCCGAACAGCCACAACATCCAACAGGGGCGCTTCATGAGCATCACCGTCAAGATCGATCTGGGTTACGAATTCAACGTCAAGGCCAAAGCGGCCGAGGTGTTCGAACTGCTGTCGGACGTGCCGACCTCGGTCGGCCACTTTCCCAAAGTGGAAAAGCTCACCGATCTGGGCGACGGCGTGTACCAGTGGGAGATGGAGAAAGTGGGCACCGCGCAGGTGAACATCCAGACCATCTACGCCAGCAAATACGTCAGCAAATACGACAAGACCAAGGGCTTGGGCTCGGTGAAATGGACGCCGGTCCGGGGTGTCGGCAATGCGCTGGTGGGCGGCAGTTGGAGCATTGTGGACAACAAAAAATCCACCAGCATCGAGTTGTCCATCCAGGGCGAGATTGAAGTGCCGCTGCCCGGCCTCATGAAAATGGTGGTGGCGCCGGTGGTGGAAGGTGAGTTCGAAAAGCTGGTGGACAAGTACATCGCCAACCTGGTCAAACGCTTCGGCGGCGAAGTCTAAGCGTTTGACCTTGAAGCCGGCCAGCGGTGGCTCAGGCCGCCGCCAGTGCCGCCACCAGCTCGGCCTGCGGGCGGCCCAGGCGTGCGGGCGAGGTGTATTCCTGGCGGTAGATTTCAAACGGCATGGTGTCGGCCGCTTCAATGGCGCGCTGGTCGTTCACAGACTGGGCGGCCATGGCCTCGAAGCGGGCCTGCTGTTTCGCGCTCCAAGGGCGCGCCAGCAGTTCCTGGTGGATCTGCAAAGAATGGGCACGCGCAAAGCCCACAAACGAATCGTCGTATCCCTGGCGCATGGCCTGCAGCACCTGCGCCGAAGGCAGCGTCTCGGGGGCTTGGGCCCGGCGCTGCGCTGCTTCAACCGCTTGCACATAACCACCGCCTTGCGCGCCGTGCGCCGCGTCCATGGCCTGCGCGATGGGTGCGAGCTCGGCCATCAGCTCCATGGCCCATTGCTGCAGCGGCACCTGCTGACCCTGGCGCAGCAACTGCAAACCGGGTTCGCGGCCACGGGCCGCCGTGAGGTGCTGGTTTTCCGCCAGTTCGTGGATTTCCTGCGGCGTGTCGGGGGCACTGTCGGTCAGCAGGCAGTGCAGCAGGAACACATCGATGAAGCGCAAGGCGTCGGCCGCAATGCCCAGCGGCTCAAACGGGTTGAGGTCGAGCAGGCGCACTTCGATGTATTCGACGCCCCGTTCGCGCAGCGCGTGCAACGGCCGCTCACCCGGAAAAATCACCCGCTTGGGGCGGATCGTGCCGTAGAACTCGTTCTCGATCTGCAGCAAGGTGGTGGCGAGCTGGTTGTAGTCGCCGCCGGGGTTGCGCACACCAATGGCTTCGTAGGCGGGCCAGGGGCGCGTGAGCGCGTCGTGCAGCGAGGCGGCATACCCTTCGAGGCCGTTGTAGCTCACGGCCAGCGTGGCCTGGGCTTCGCTCTGGTAGCCCAGACGCCCCATGCGCAACGAGGTGCCGTGTGGCATGTACAGGGTGCGATCGGCCAGCGTCTGCAGTTCGTGCTCGCGCCCGGCCACAAAGCTGGAACACACGGCGGGTGATGCGCCAAAGAGGTAGAGCAGCAAGAAGGCGTGGCGGCGGAAGTTGCGGATCAGCGAGAAGTAGCCGTCGTTGCTCACGCCCGGCAGCGACCAGTTGTAGTGGATGCCCGAGATGGTCTGCATGCGCCGACCGTAGCGATGACCCAGGCCCACGCGGTACACGCTTTTGGCACGTCCGACGTTGGAAGAGCCGTAGCGGCCGGTGGGGATGTTTTCGTCGGTGGGCAGGCCACAAGGCATGCTGGACGCCCACATCATTTCGTCGCCCGCCGCTCGCAAGCTGCGCGCGGTGTACTGGTGCACTTCGGCCAGCTCGGCCAGACAACTTTCCACACTGGCGTGCACGCCCGTGATGAGTTCGAGTTGCGATTCGCTGTAGTCGGTGGTGATGTGGGGGTGCGTCAGCGCCGAGCCCAGCGCGGCCGGGTGCGGCGCCAGCGACAGCGATCCATCCGCGTGGGCGCGCAGGCTTTCTTTTTCCAGGCCACGCCGGATGCCGAGCAGGCATTGGGTCGGCATGGCATGCAGCCGTTCAAGCAAGGGGGTCATAAATGGATCAGAGGTCGGTACTGGGGCCGGAAGTTAACACGAGCGCGTCCATTCTGCTGGCCGCCGCCGGGATGTGCCCACCCGCCTCGGGTCGACTCGGTGAGAACGCACCGCCGCCAGCCGTTGCGGATAGGCAAGCGGGTGACACGGCCTGCAACAACCAGGCTTCGATCTGCGACGGCTCGTGCAGCGTGCGCACCTCGTCGAACGCGCACTGGGCCTCGGGGTAGCGTTTGCGCAAATAGTTGAGCCATTGCTTGAGCCGGCCCGAGCGGTGGCGCGGCGCCACCCGCACGCTGATCTGCTGCCAATAGGCCAGCAACAGGGGCAAAATTTCCACCCATGGTACCGAGCCGCCATGGCGAATGGCCAGCGCCAAGCCGGGGTCGGTGACCATGCCGCGCCCGATCATGAGCGCGTCACAGCCCGATACCTCGCGGCAACGCAAGGCGTCGGCCACGGTCCAGATTTCGCCATTGGCCACCACCGGAATGCGCACCACCTGGCGCACCTGGGCGATGCGCTCCCAATACGCGGGCGGGCGGTAGCCGTCGGCCTTGGTTCGCGCATGCACCACCAGTTCGTCGGCCCCGCTGTCGGCCATCGCCTGCGCGCACTCTTCGGCGCGGCGGTCGTCGT
>NZ_JBFJMY010000339.1:0-4606 GCF_041633695.1 Hydrogenophaga sp. | reverse complement strand
CCGCCGTCTGCGCATCACCGGGCGCGCGCCCGGTATCGTTTTCGGTGGTACCACCGAAGCCACCAAGATCGAACTCGATCACAACGCCCTGTGGCACGCCCTGAAAAAAGAAGCGTTCCATGCATCCATCCTCGAGATGGAACTGGCCGGCAAGGTTGAAAAAGTGTTGCTGCGCGATGTGCAGTACCACCCCTTCAAGCCCCAGGTTCTGCACGTGGACTTCCAGCGCGTGGACGACAAGACCCGCCTGCACAAGAAAGTGCCACTGCACTTCATCAACGCAGACCAGTCGCCAGCCGTCAAGATCGACAACTGCCTGATCAGCCACGTGATGACCGAAATCGAAGTGGAATGCCTGGCCACCCAGTTGCCAGAACACATCGAAGTGGACCTCGCCAACGCCGTCAAAGGCGCGACGATCCACGTGCGCGACATCACCCTGCCCAAGGGCATCAAGGCGGTGATGCACGGCCGTACCAACCTGACCCTCGCCACCGTGGTTCCGCCACTGGTGGAAGCGGTTGTGGCACCGGTGGTCGCTGCTCCAGTGGACCCCAAGGCCAAAGGCAAAGGCAAGAAATAATCTTGCCCCCACGCTCCACCGCTGCGCGGGTCGCTGCCCCCCGAGGGGGCTGATCCGACTTGGGGCGGCCCGGCGTCGGATCGCCTTCCTTCGCCGTGAAACGGCCCGCATCAGCGGGCCGTTTTTCATGGTGCCGTCCGCAGATTACCGATAATCCCCGCATGATCAAACTCATTGCCGGCCTGGGCAACCCCGGACCGGAATACGAACACACGCGCCACAACGCCGGTTTTTGGTGGGTGGACGAGGCGGCCCGGCTGCTCAAGACCTCGCTGCAAATGGAGCGCTCGTACTTCGGGCTCACCGCCCGCGCCAGCGTTGCAGGCCAGACCTTGTGGCTGATCGAACCCCAGACCTTCATGAACCTGTCGGGCAAGTCCGTGGCCGCGCTGGCGCGCTTCTTCAAGATCGCTCCGGAAGAGGTGCTGGTGGTGCACGACGAACTCGATCTGCCCCCGGGCGAAGTCAAGCTCAAGCGCGGTGGCGGCCACGCGGGCCACAACGGCTTGCGCGACATCCACGCCCAGCTTGGCAGCCCCGATTACTGGCGGCTGCGCGTGGGCATAGGCCATCCGGGCAACAAGGCGGAGGTGGCGAACTGGGTGTTGAAGAAGCCGTCACCCGACGACCGCATCGCGATCGCACAAGCACTGGACCGCAGCTTGAAAGCATTGCCGCAACTGATCGCGGGCGAGATGGACAAGGCCACAGCGCTGATCCACACCAGCAAACCCCCACGGCCCAAACCACCCAGGCCCGCCCCCCAAGCGGCCACTCAGCCGCCGGATGCCGGTGTGGTGCCGCCTGCCGAGGCCAGCGACTGACCGGCGTTTTGCAGGCGCTGGTATTTTTGCCAGAGCGTTTCGTGGTTTTCGATGTGGTCCGGGTGTATCGGTATGCAGCTCACCGGGCACACCTGCACGCATTGCGGCTCGTCAAAATGGCCCACGCATTCGGTGCATTTGGATGGCTCGATCTCGTAGATATCCGGCCCCATGTAAATGGCCTGGTTCGGGCATTCGGGCTCGCACACATCGCAGTTGATGCATTCGTCGGTGATCATCAGCGCCATGCCGTCACCTCCCATGCTGCGGGTGCGGGGCGGTGCGCATCGCACCAGAAGCCGGCGTTCGGGCGGTGCACCTCAAGCCTCCGCCGGACGTTGGAACAGGCGCTTGGCCACCGAAGCGTTCACCATGCTGGACACGTCGCCGTTCAAACCCGCGATTTCACGCACCAGGGTGCTGGAAATGCATTGCAGCTGGGCCTGCGGCAACAGCAAGACGGTCTCGACCCCCGGGTTCAGCTTGCGGTTCATGCCCGCCATCTGGCTTTCGTAGTCGAAGTCGGTGAGGTTGCGGATACCGCGCACCACGGCCACAGCGCCTTGCTGGCGGCAAAAGTCCATGATCAGGCCATCAAACGGCAGCACGCGCACCTGGCCGGGCATGCTGGCGGCCGCTTCGGCCACCATTTCCATGCGCACTTCCAGGGCAAAGCGGGTTTTCTTGTGATAGGCCTTGGCGACCGCGACGATGACCTCGTCGAACAGCAGCGAAGCGCGGCGCACCACGTCTTCGTGGCCCAGGGTGATGGGGTCGAAGGTGCCGCTGTAGACCGCCACACGGGCTTGGTTGGGCGTGCTGGAAGCGAGAGAAGTCATGGGGGAATTATGCGCGAGGCCCCGCTCCACGGCTATTCGGGCAGCAAAAGCCGCAACAGCTGAAAGGCGACCGCGCCCGCACGGCCACTGCGGTGTATCTGCAGACCCAGCCGAGCCAGTTCGTCGTCGCTCCAGGGCGCGGGCGATTCGAGGTAAATCCAGCCGTTGGGTGCGATGGCCTGGCGCGCGGCCAACAAGGCGGCTTCTACCAGGCCCGAGCCCTGCGCCTGGGCAAAAGGTGGGTCCAGCAAGACCAGCTGCAGGTTTTGACCCCGCTTTTGCTGCAGCGCGGCCACCCCGTCGCCACGCTCCACACGCACCGTGTCGGCCTTCAAACGCAGTTTGATCTTGTTCAGATTGGCCACCACGGCCGGGTCTTGCTCAACCAGCAACACTTGGGCCGCGCCGCGCGAAGCCGCTTCCAGCCCCAGGGCGCCGGTACCGGCAAAGGCGTCCAGGCAATGCCAGCCGCTCAGGTTCTGGCCCAGCCAGTTGAACAAGGTTTCGCGCACGCGCGAGGGCGTGGGCCGCAGACCCGGTCGGTCCAGCACCGGCAGCAGGCTGCGCTTCCATTGCCCGCCCAGGATGCGGACCTCCTGGGGCGCCGATGCGCGGGTCGGCTGAGGGGTCTTGAGCGGCGCTTTTTTCATGCCCATAGCTTAAGGGAGCGGGCGCGCCTCGGCCCGTGTTCAGCGCGGCTGCGCACCCACCACCACGGTGACCCAGCGATCGGGCTGCAGCACGCGCGCAAACGCGCTGCGGATATCGGCCACCGTGAGGCGCTCCACCGCTTGCGGCCAGGTATCGAGGTAATCCAGCGGCAGACCGTACCAGGCGATGTTGGCCACATTGGCGAGCAGCTTGCGGTTGCTATCGATGCGCAAGGCAAAACCGTTCACCAGAAAATCTTTGGCGGCCTGCAGCTCGGCTGCCGTGGGCCCATCTGCCACAAAGCGGCGCACCACGTCCTGGGCCACCGCTACCGCTTGCTCGGCCTGATCGGGCCGGGTTTGCAGAGCCACACTGAAAGCGCCCGCGTGCAGTCCGGGTGAAAAAGTGCTGTAGACGCTGTAGCTCAGGCCGCGCTTCTCCCGCACCTCGGTGGTGAGCCGCGACACAAAACCGCCGCCGCCCAGGATGTAGTTGCCCACCAGCAGCGGCAGATAGTCCGGGTCGGCGCGGCGGATGCCAGGCTGGCCGAGCAGCACCTGTGCTTGGGCGGCGTCAAACGCCGGGCGCGCCGTGAACGCTTGTGCCAGCGGCCGCACTTCGGGCACGCTGGGCAAGCTGGCGCAACCGTGGTGCTCGATGGCGCCCATGAGCTGGTCAACGATGCGGTCGGCCTGCGCCCGGTCGATGGCGCCCACCAGACTGACCCGGGCGCGGCACACCGCCACATGTTGTTCGTAGAAGCGGCGCGCGTCGGCCACCGAGATCGCGGCCAAACTCGCCGCGGTGGTCTCCAAGCCATAGGGGTGGTCGCCATAAACGGCCTGGGAAAACACGCGCCCCGCGAGCGTGGCGGGTTGTGTTTCGGCTTCGCGCAGTGCCGCCGCGAGGCGT
Source organism: Hydrogenophaga sp. (assembly GCF_041633695.1). GTDB lineage: Bacteria > Pseudomonadota > Gammaproteobacteria > Burkholderiales > Burkholderiaceae_C > Hydrogenophaga. The sequence goes on along the minus strand of NZ_JBFJMY010000339.1, from coordinate 797 downwards.
TCGCGGTCGCGCTGCCAGACCACCTGGGGCCAGGCCGGTGCGGCCAGCTGGCGCGCCGCCAGGGCCACGGCCTGGGGCAGCAGTTCGGGATCGGTGAGGCTGCGCAGAGATACGCTGAAGCGGTCGCTGCTGACCTGGCTGTCCAGCCGCGCACCCAGGTCCACCCAGGCCTCGCTCAACTGGTTTTCGTCCAGCGCGGGCAAACCCGCCTGGGCCTTCACGCCGCCCGAGAGCAGACCGGCGCTGGCGCTGGCCAGACCGGCCTGGACGGCGGGGTCGCGGCGGCTGCCGCCGTCAAAATCGAGTTGCACGTCCAGCATGGGGATGCTGGGGCTGGGCACCAGAAACACGCGGGCACCGCTGCTGTGCGTCCAGCTTTGAATGGGAATAGCAGCCTGCGCAGAGAAAACGCAGCAAGCGGCCAAGCACCCAGTGATCCAGACTTTGAACGGGAGCGCGGCGGCGCGGTGGATGTGCACAGAATGACCCGACAGAACAGAAAACAGGGTGGACACGTGGTGGGTAGGCTTGGGGCCGTGAACGGGGTTCATTGAGGACGGGCGACGGCAGTCGGGACAGCGGATGGGGCAGCGGGCAAGGCTTTCGCGGCGCCCTCACTGCTTCGGCCGGCTTCGGGCACCAGCACCGCCGTGGTCAGTTGCTCGGCAGAAAAATAGCGTTGCGCCACCGACTGCACCTGTTGCGCCGTCACGGCGCGCAAGCGGTTCATCAAGCGCGCGCCAGCGCTGCTGTCCATACCGTTGATCCAATAGGTGCCCAGTTCTCTGGCCTGGTTG
>NZ_JBFJMY010000338.1:0-4614 GCF_041633695.1 Hydrogenophaga sp. | reverse complement strand
CAATGCCTCGTCTTCTTCGGGCGCATCGGCGGTCAAAGCTCCCACCGCTGTTGCCGCACCGCCCCGACGCAAGACACCCAGCGTGGTGCGCAAGGCACCCGAGCCGGCGCCGAAAGCGACCCCACGGCTCGAGCTGGAACCGGTCGACTTGAGTTTGAGCATCGAGCGCGACCCGGTGTTGCGCTTGTCGCTGTCCATGTTGAGCGAGCCCACCGCGTCCGAAGAACAGCGCGCCGCCGCCGGCCTGCTGTGGAAAACCATCAACGCCACGCCGGAAGAAGTGCTGCGCGATGCCCAGAAGCTGGCCGTGCTGGAAGCCGAATCCAAGGGCTTGCGCCTCGAGGAAAACAAGAACAAGGCGGCGATCAACGAACTCCAGACCAATTTGGAGCAGGCGAAGGCCGACCGCTACCTGAACTGGCTGGTGTATTTGCTCGGCGCTTTGCTGCTGCTGGCTTGTCTGGCGCTGCTGTTTCTGTGGCGGCGCAGACACCTGCTGGGTGGCTCAGAGGCGTCTGCAGCCTGGTGGGCAGCGGTGGCTGCGGACGAGTCCAAGGCCGCACCCGCCAAATTTGCCGAAGCCCTGGAGCCTGAGATCGACCTGGACCTCGACTTGGACCTCGACCTGGATCTGGACAACGATTCCTCTCTGGGCGCGCCTTTGGCCCGTGAGGAAGCTGCTCGCCGGCAGAAGTTGGGCAACGCGCCACAAAACGAGCCTGCACCTGGGTTTGCACCCGAGAAAAAAGAGCTCGTTCCTGGCTCGCGTTCGGTGGCCACCGAAGAGCTTTTTGATCTGCAACAGCAGGCCGACTTCTTCATTTCCCTGGGCGAAGACGACAAGGCCATACAAGTGTTGCGCAACCACTTGTTGGAAAGCACGGAGCCCAGCGCTCTGGCCTATCTGGATTTGTTCAAGCTCTACCACAAGCTCAACCGCAAGAACGACTATGAGCTGTTGCGAGAAGACTTCAACCATGTCTTCAACGCGGGCGCACCGCCGTTTGATCAGTACTCTGACCAAAGCGTAGGACTCGAGGCCTACGAAACCGCGTTCAGCCGCATCCAGGCGCTGTGGCCACAGCCCAAGGTGCTGGACGTGATCGAGCAATCGATTTTCCGTCAGCCCAGCGACGACGCCGCCGACGGCGAAGACTTTGATCTCGAGGCTTACCGCGATTTGCTGTTGCTGCACTCGATTGCGAAGGAGATGATCACCCGCGATGCCGCCGTGAGCGCGCCGCAGAACGACTTTGAACACACGGCTGTGCGGCCGCTGAAAGGCGCCAACAAGATCGTGCCGACCGAAGACGCTCGGGATCTGGCGGCCCGCAATACGCAGCCCATGGACTTTGCGCCTTCCGGCTCATTCAATTTGGGGCTGGACGTGGACTTGTCGGATCTGTCGGCCTTCTCGGCATTTGAAGCGTCCTTGCCCGAGGTCGCCGTACCGGTGTTGCCTACCGCCAAACCAGCGCGTCCGCCGGGTGCACCGCAGATCGAGCCGCTGGAGAATCTGATCGATTTTGAGGTGCTCGACTTCATGCCGCCAGCGGACGAAGAGTCCGAGGACGAGCAAGACAAACCACCTGAGAAACCCTAGGTCGCCGACCAGAACGCGAAGAAAAGCCGGGCGGTTTTCCCGGCTTTTCTGTTTCTTCTTCGCGGTGGAGCAGGCGTGCGGCTAAGTGGCTTAGCGGCGCACCTGCAAGGCGCCGGGGTTGACGATATTGGTCGGCGTGCCTTTGATGAAATTGACCACGTTGTCAAAGGCGGAGGCGAAATACAGCTCGTAGCTGTCTTGTTCGACGTAACCAATGTGTGGCGTGCAAATGCAGTTTTCCAGCCGCAGCAAGGCATGGCCCTGGAGAATGGGTTCCGATTCAAAGACATCGATCGCCGCCATCCCAGGGCGCCCCCGGTTCAAGGCTGCCAGAAGGGCATCGGGCTCAATGAGTTCGGCGCGCGAGGTATTCACCAGCAGGGCCGTGGGTTTCATGCGCGTCAGGTCTTCCAGCGTCACGCAGCCGACGGTGGTCTCGCCCAGGCGCAAATGCAAGCTCAGAACGTCTGCCAATTCAAAAAAACCCTCTTTGCTGGTGGCAACGTCGTAGCCATCGGATGCGGCCTTGGCGCGCGACTCTGCGCTGCCCCAGACCACCACGCGCATGCCAAAGGCGCGACCATAGCCTGCGACCAGTTGACCAATCTTGCCGTAGCTCCAAACGCCCAGGGTCTTGCCACGGAGCAGCATGCCAATACCGAAATTGACCGGCATCGATGAAGACTTCAGTCCTGCTTGTTGCCAGGCACCGTGTTTCAGGTTGGCCACGTACTGCGGAATGCGGCGCATCGCCGACATGATCAAGGCCCAGGTCAGCTCCGCAGTCGCAAAGGGAGCACCCACCCCTTCACACACCGCAATGCCGCGCTCGGTACAGGCTTGCACGTCGACATGCGCACCGATGCGACCGGTTTGTGCGATCAGCTTGAGACGCGGCAATTTGTCGATCAGCGCCCGGTTGATCACGCTGCGCTCGCGTATCAGAACCACAATGTCCGCGTCTCGCAAGCGAACCGAGAGCTGGCCCACGCCTTTGACGGTGTTGGTAAAGACTTTGGCGGGATAGGGTTCCAGTTTGCTGGCGCATGGCAGTTTGCGTACCGCGTCCTGGTAGTCGTCGAGAATCACAATGTTCATGTGCGCTATTGTGCCCGCAAGGGCCACCCATACTGCGTTGCAACATCGGTGGCCTTGCCAGGGCACATGCGCTCAGAACATGCGGTTTCGTGGGCACCAGGCTTGTGTGCCGGGGCGCTTCAAATGCGCCGAACGGCAGCGAGCGGTTCGAGCGCGGCCAGGCGGTCGAGTTCAGCGCACACATCGCTGATGCGGCCCGAAATCACCAGCCGCGCGTCCAGGTGGCTACTGGCGGAGGTTCGCACCAGCCGCACACGAGACGGGTGGGGCGTGCCCGCGCAGCCTGTGCCGATTGGTGGTTTGTGGGTGGTGCTGGCCAGACCCACACCTTTGAGCCAGCCTGCGCGGGCAAAAAGCTGCACCGCTCTGGACGCCGGAGCGGGCTTGGTCGAACGGACAGGACCGGTGCTGGCGGGCAGCCAGCTGTCGATCAGCTGCAGCGGAGCGCGCCATGAGCGGCTGGAGGAAGTGAAACGGATTCCCATGTGAAACTCCAATGAAGTGGGGTTGAACATAGGCAGGATTGCAATACAGGCCGCCAACAGAGGGATGTGCCCGGCGGATGTTTACCGCCAGATCCATCGCCCGCCACCTGCTGAGGCGACACCGACCCCAACAAAGGGTCAGAGCGAAAAACTGTTCCGGATCAAACCGACCGCCAGCCCTTCGATTTCGAAGGGCTCACCCGGTGCGACCTGTATGGTCTTGTAGTCCGGGTTTTCGGGTAGCAGTTCGATCATGTCTGGCCGCCGCATGAAGCGTTTGACGGTCACGTCGTCCCCGAGCCGCGCCACCACGATTTGCCCGTTCTTGGCTTCTTTAGTGGCCTGAACAGCCAAAAGATCCCCGTCCATGATGCCGACGTCGCGCATGGACATGCCACGCACCTTGAGCAGGTAATCGGGTTGGCGCTCGAACAGACTGCGCTCGAAGTGGAAGGTTTGGTCAACGTGCTCTTGCGCCAGAATGGGTGAGCCAGCGGCCACACGGCCGATCAGGGGCAGGACCAGCTGGGCCAGGCCCGGCATGGGCAGGTTAAGCTGGCGGTTGCGTGACGCGTTGATGGACTGCAGGTCTTCGCTGCGCAGGCGGATGCCACGCGAGGTGCCGCTGACGAGCTCGATCACGCCCTTGCGGGCCAGCGCTTGCAGGTGCTCTTCGGCGGCGTTGGCCGACTTGAACCCCAGTTCGGACGCGATTTCGGCCCGGGTGGGCGGAGCGCCTGTGCGGGCAATGGCGTTCTGGATCAGTTCCAGGATCTGCTGTTGGCGCGCGGTGAGCTTGGGAGAGAAGTGCAGGGATTCAAGCATGGGGAACCTCGTTGGAATGCGGACATGAAGGTGGCCAACAAGGCCGACGGTTCACTGGATGGCATTCGATAACTGTTTTCTTATCCAGTAACTGTATTTTTATTCAGCTTTGGAGACTTTGCAAGTGCTAAATGCGATTCCGGGTCAGCGGTTGGTCGTTTTGGGTACGGGCGGCACCATCGCCGGGCGCGCAGCCCGCATGGGCGACAACGTCGGTTATGTGGCCGGCGAGGTGGGGGTGGGCGATTTGCTCGCTGCCGTGCCCGCGTTGGCGGGCGAAGCGCTGGACGTGGAGCAGGTGGCCCAGCTCGATAGCAAGGACATGGGGTTTGCCGTTTGGCAGGCGCTGGCCCAGCGGGTGGCGTTCCATCTGGACCGGCCCGATGTGGAGGCGGTGGTGATCACCCACGGCACCGATACCCTGGAGGAGACGGCCTTTTTTCTGCAGGCCTTGCTCCAACCCGCCAAGCCCGTGGTGTTGACCTGCGCCATGCGCCCAGCGACGGCCTTGGTGCCCGACGGTCCGCAAAACCTGCTCGATGCGGTGGCCGTGGCGCGCTGGACAGGCGCCAGCGGCGTGGTGGCGGTGTGCGCGGGCCAGGT
>NZ_JBFJMY010000337.1:0-4618 GCF_041633695.1 Hydrogenophaga sp. | reverse complement strand
GCTGGGTTTTCGGCAATTCAGCCACCACTTCACCGATATCCGGCGCGCCCTCGAAGAAGGCAACGAGGCCTTGGCGCGGGAGAAACTGGCGGCCTGGTTGCGCATCGACGTAGGCAGCCTGCCACGCACCGAGTTGCTGCGGCAGATCATCGAACACTCGGTGCTGGCGGCGCACCGGCATGTCTTCGGGGTCTTGATCGCTTTCGTCGTGTTCTGGCTGTTGGGATTGGGCCCGGCGGGGGCGGTTTTTTACCGCCTGGCCGAATACCTGTCGCGCAACTGGCGCGCGCGCGCCGACGGCACACCCAGCGAAGGCCTGCGCAACGCGGCTGCCCGGGCCTGGGCCTGGATCGATCATGTGCCGGCGCGGATGACGGCCTTGTGTTTTGCCACCGTGGGCAATTTTGAGGAAGCGGTGTCGAGCTGGCGCAGCGATGCGGCGCTGTATGCGCCGGGCAGTGACGGCGTGGTGCTGGCGGCCACCTCGGGCGCGCTCAATGTGCGCCTGCGCCCTCGGCTGGAAAATGAGGTGGACGATCCCGAACTGGGCACAGGCACCCGGCCGGAGCCCACTCTGGCGCATCTGGCCAGCGTGGTGGGTCTGGTGTGGCGCAGCGTGGTGTTGTGGATGCTGCTGCTCGCGCTCATGAGCCTGGCCCGGCTGCTGGGGTGAACGCGTCCTGGCCGACGACATTGCCCGCTGCTGGGCAGCGGGCAGCTACCGGCTCAACGGTTGATCAATAGCGGGTGGGGGCGGACAGCTCGGCGAACAGCTCGCCATAAATGCGGTAGCGGTTCTCGTAGATGGCGAGCGGGTCCAGGTCCTGCGTCGGGGCGCTTTGGGTCGGGTCTTGCACATGCTGGCGCACGCCGCAACCGGGTTCGTGCAAGTGGGTGCAGTTGTAAAAGCGGCAACTACCCAAGGCGGCGCGCAGATCCGGCATCCATTGCGCCAGCTGCACCGCCTGGATGTGGTTCAGCCCAAACTCCTGAAAGCCGGGTGAGTCGATCAAAGCCGTTTGACGCGCTTCGTCCACCCAATACCAGGTGGTGCTGGTGGTGGTGTGTTTGCCCGAATTCAGCGCCCGTGAAATCTCGCCGGTCTGTGCTTTTGCCATCGGAATCAAGCGGTTCACCAGCGTGCTTTTGCCCACACCCGAGGGACCCAGGATGAGGGTCTTTTGGCCTTGCAGGCGCTGCTGCAACTCTGCCAGGCCGTGATCGGCGAGCCCGTGGTTGGCGTTGTCCAGACACAGGGGCAGCACCTGGCAGCCCATGCGGCGGTAGGGTTCGAGCCGGTCCCAGGCGCGGTCAAAGGCGGGCTGCAGGTCGCGCTTGTTGAGCACGATGAGCACCTCGATGTGTTCTGCTTCGGCTGCGATCAGGGCGCGTGCGAGTTGCCGTTCCGAGAACTCAGGATCGGCGGCGACCAGAATGAGCACCTGATCGAGATTGGCCGCGAAGGATTTGGTGCGCAGCTCGTCTTGGCGGTAAAACAGGTTGCGCCGGGTTTCCACCCGCTCAATGCTGCCTTCGTCGCCCGTGGGCTGCCAGAGCACCCGGTCGCCCACGACCGACAGGCTTTTTTTCCCGCGCGGATGGCAGATGCGCCTTTGCCCGTCTTCGCTTTCGACCAGGCAATGCCGTCCGTGCGCGGCCACCACCAGACCGGGCAGCAAGTGGGTGGATGCTGCCGCGGTCGATGGGCTCTGGCCCGATTTGCGGCTCAAAGCGAGGGCCTGGTGGGCATGGCGGTGTTCATGCCGGTTTTCTGCAGGCCATCCACCGCTGCCGCGCAATAAAAATCGCTGGCGGAAATCCCGCTCACGCTGTGGGTGCTGTAGCGCACGGTGCAGCGGCCGAAAGAGAGCGCCACATCCGGGTGGTGGTCTTCGCGGTGGGCGATCCAGGCGACGGCATTCACAAACGCCATGGTTTCGTGGAAGTTGGCAAACGGAAAAGTTTTTTCCAGCGCTCCGTCGATCAGCTTCCAACCCTGGGCAGCGTCGCCGTTGAGTTGTGTCAACTGCGAGACGATTTCGGTGGCCGACAGTGCGCGGCGGTTCTGATGGGGCGGGTGCATGTGGTGTGTTTTCAAGAGCGCAGAGAGTTGGGACCGATCAGCCTGCGCTGGCAGGGCGCAAACGCGAAAGGCGCTCGCTCGCTGGCGGGTGTGAGTAGTAGAAGCTGGCGTAAACGGCATCTGGTGTCAGCGTGCTGGCGTTGTCCTTGTACAGCTTGAGCAGCGCGCTGGCCAGGTCGTCGCCATTGGTCTGGGCGATGGCATAGGCGTCGGCTTCAAATTCTTGCCGGCGCGACAGGCGCGCCATCAAAGGCGACAAGAAAAACGTGAGCAAGGGCACCACCAGCATGAAGAGCAGCAGGGCCAGGCCGTCGTTGGGCGCGTCCAGCGAGGGGTTCACACCCAGGCCGGTGTAGAACCAGACCTGTCCCGACAGCCAGCCCAGTGCGGCGAAGCCGGCCAGGCTCAGCGCAAACATCATGACGATGCGTTGCAGCACATGGCGGTGCTTGTAATGTCCGAGTTCGTGGGCCAAGACGGCGTCGATCTCGGCCGGATTGAGCTGTTGCAGCAAGGTGTCAAAAAACACCACCCGCTTGGATGCACCAAAACCGGTGAAGTAGGCATTGGCATGGGCGCTGCGCTTGCTGCCGTCCATCACGAACAAGCCCTTGGCGGCAAAGCCGCAACGCTGCATCAAGGCGCTCACGCGCGCTTTCAGGGTTTCGTCCTGCAGCGGTTCGAATGTGTTGAACATGGGCGCGATAACGGTGGGGTAGAGCACCAGCACCAGCAGGTTGAACCCCATCCACACGCCCCAGGCCCATATCCACCAGGTTGGGCCCGCCGCACCCATGAGCCAGAGCACCAGAGCGGCAATCGGCAGACCCACCAGTCCGCCCAACAGTGCACCCTTGAGCAGATCGCCCAGCCACATGCCCATGGTCATTTTGTTGAAGCCAAAACGTTCCTCGATGCGGAAGGTGCTCCACCAGCCCAGCGGCAGGGTGATGAGGCCGCCGATCACCACAAAGCTTGCCAGCAGGGCCAGCTGTTGCCACAGGCCACCGCCCATGCTCGACAGCAGCGTCTGGTTGAGCCAATCCAGCCCGCCCAAGAGTGTCCAACCCAGCAGCAGGGCGGCTTCGATCGACATTTCCAGCAGACCAAAGCGGGCCTTGGCCACCGTGTAGTCGGCGGCCTTCTGGTGGGCCTCGACCGTGATGTTGTCGGCGAAGGCCGTCGGCACGGTCGACCGGTGCCGGACCACATGCCGGATCTGGCGACTGGCCAGTACCGTGCGAAGCGCCACACCGGTGAGCAGCAGGGCGCAAAAGACGGCGGTGAACAAGAGTGCGTAGGAGTCCATGGGGGGAGTCTATCGAAGCGCGCAGGCATTCGGCGCAAAACCGAAATACGGTGACGCAAAACCCGCAGCAAGAACCCGTTCCTGAAAGGCGGGGGGCGGGATCGGTGAAAATCGAGCCATGACAGAACCCAAACAAAACCAGCATCCGACCGCCGACACCCCTGATGCAGCCGCTGTGCTGGCCAAAAGCGACCAGAACCTGGTCTGGCTCGATTGTGAAATGAGCGGGCTGGATCCCGAGAAAGAGCGCCTGCTGGAGATCGCGGTGGTCATCACCGGTCCTCAATTGACACCGCGCATCGAGGGCCCGGTGCTGGTGATCCACCAGGACGATACCTTGATGAACGCCATGGATGCCTGGAACAAGGGCACCCACGGCAAGAGCGGTCTGATCGACAAAGTGCGGGCCAGCCAGGTCGATGAGGCCCAGGCGCAGGCCGAATTGCTGGCTTTCATTGGCCGTTACGTGCCCAAGAATGCCTCGCCCATGTGCGGCAATACCATCAGCCAGGACCGGCGCTTTCTGGTGAAGTACATGCCCCAGTTGGAAGCCTATTTCCATTACCGCTGCCTGGATGTGAGCACGCTCAAGGAGCTGGCCAAGCGTTGGTACCCCGAGGTCTACAGCGCCTTCAAAAAGCACCAGAAGCACACCGCGCTGGCCGACGTGCACGAATCCATCGACGAACTGGTGCACTACCGCACCCATTTGCTGCGCTGAAAGCCCGGCCCGCTGGCGCAAGGCATTTCGCGGCCATCCGGCGTGTTGGCTGGCATAAGCGCTCTGTCTGGCATGTCAAAATCGTGACTCCACCATGGAATTTTCATGACAAAAAAATCCCGCCCCCACTTTGCAACCCGTCACCAGGACGTTCTTCAACTGGGTGCTGCCATCGCCTTTTTGTTGCTGGTCGGGTTTTTTGCGTCTCTCAACGGCACCGACATGCCGGGGCTGTCCAGCGCATCGGTCTGGCTGCTGATCGTCGCCGCCGTCATGGGTGGCTATATGGCCATGAACATCGGCGCCAACGATGTGGCCAACAACATGGGGCCGGCGGTGGGTTCTGGCGCGCTCACCATGGGCTGGGCGGTGCTGCTCGCTGCGGTGTTTGAGGCGCTGGGTGCCATTGTGGCCGGTGGAGAGGTGGTGGGCACCATCAAGGGCGGCATCATCGACTCCAACCAAATCACCGATCCGACCCTGTTTGCCTGGGTGATGTTCGCCG
>NZ_JBFJMY010000336.1:0-4632 GCF_041633695.1 Hydrogenophaga sp. | reverse complement strand
TGTTTCCAGCTTGTCGGCCTCGGTTGCCAGCGGCGCCACGCGGCTGGCGAGCGCGGATTTGAGCGCCAGGGTTTTGGGCCAGGGGGTGTCGAGCGCGGCATTGGACAAGCCATAGACGCCAGCACCCAATGGCAGGGTGTGCAGGCGCGGCGTGCTTTCGGCGCGGTGCGGGTGTTTGGGGTGCCGGTTCGAGACACAGGCCCAAAAACCTTGGGTGAAATCGCCCACCACCAGGTTGAAGCCGCCGTAATCCTGGGCCAGCAGCGCGCCGCTGAAATCGGCCCAGTCGGCGTCACCCTGCAGCCAGCGTGTGACCAGTTCGCCCCGGCTGCGTGGGGCTTTCGCGGGCTGGGCATCGCGCACATTGGTCAGCATCGCCACCCGGCCGCTGGGCGTGAGGCCCAGCCAGGTACCGCCGTCGCGCAAGTCGCGCCCGGCGATCACCGCCTGCCCATTGGGCAAGGCCCAGCGCGCCAGCGCGGCGCTGGGGCGGTCCCAGGCCTCGTCGCGGTTGGCCGCGATCAGCAGCGGGCAGTGCGGATCCGCGTTGATGGCGAAAGCGATCAGGCACATGCGGTGTCAGATGTCGTCGAGCAAGGGATAGGGCAGGGGCAGCAGGGTCAAGGCTTCACCGGCGGCGAGCAACACGCCTTGCGTGGTCGCGCTCACTTGCAGCGAGGCCACCGCATCCCAGCCGGACACGGGGTGGGGTGCCGCTGACGCTACGGTGCCGCAGGGCTGTTCGGCATCGCTGTCGTGGAAGATTTCTTGTCCCACGCTCAAAGGCTGGCTGCTGTGCAGCAAAAAAGCCCGGCGCTTGAGCGTGCCCCGGAACTGGCTGCGCGCCACCACTTCCTGGCCGGGGTAACAGCCTTTCTTGAAGTTGACGCCGCCCACCGACTCGTAGTTCAGCATCTGCGGCACATAGGCTTCGACCACCGGTTGGGAGATGGCGGCAATGCCGCTGCGCACATCCAGCCAATCCCACAGCGGGGCAGGCAGGTCGGGGCCTTGCGGCTTCGGTGAGGTGCCGTCCTCGGCCACCGGTGCGATCCACAAGGCGCGTGCCACGCCCTCGGACGGGTACAGGCGCACCAGGCTGGCGCCTTGGGGCGTCTCGGCTTTGCTCCAGGGCGGGGTGGGCAGTTGCTCGGCGCCGGGCGCGCTCTGCCCAGCCAGGCCCCAGACCGCAAACGCCGCGCTGGCGTCGCTCATCTTGAGCTTGCTGCGCATCACGAACATGGACAAGCGCTTGAGCGTGGCGGCCAGCACGTCCTGGTGGCACAGCAACAAAATGTCCTCGGGATCGCGCCGGAAGCCAATGAAGCTGGCCTGCATGCGCCCTTTCGCCGAACAAAACGCCGCCAACCGGGCCTCTGACATGCCCAGCAGCGCGAAGTCCTGGGTCAGTTGGCCGTGCAGAAACTTGGCCGCCTCTTCGCCTTTCGCGCGTATCACGCCCCATTGCGGCAGGCGGGTGACACCGTGCAGACCGCTGGCATCAAAGGCTGTGGCGGCGGAGTTGGGCAGATCGGAGGTGGGGGTTTGGGGCATGGCGGGGCGCGGTGTTGGGAGCAGCAGCAAGCGCGCGGGCGCGGCTTGGTGCGGTCGATTATCATCTTTGGCCCGGTTGAGCGCTGCCTTTGGCGCTCGATTTCCCTCTCGGCCCCGTTGACTTCCCACCCCCATGCGTTTTCTCAAACAGCTGCTGGTTTTCACACTGTTGAGCGCAACGCTGGCAGCGGGCTGGGGCGTCTGGTGGCTGAACACGCCCTTGACGCTGCCCGATGCCACCCGCGCAGAAGCGCCGCTCGATGTGACGATCACGCCCGGCAGCAGCGCACGTGCCGTGGCCCGGCAATTGGTCGAGGCCGGTGTAGACACGCCCTCCAGCGTGCTCTACGCGTGGTTCCGGCTGTCTGGCCATGCACGCGAAATCAAGGCCGGTGCCTACGAATTGGCGCTCGGCACCACGCCACGCAGTCTGCTGGACAAGCTGGTGCGCGGTGAGCAGGCCTTGCGCAGCGTTGTTTTTCTGGAAGGCTGGAACATCCGCGAGGTGCTGGCGGCCCTGCGCGCCTCGCCCGATCTGACGCAGGACCTGGAGGGGCTTTCCATGGCCCAGGTGATGGCGCTGGTTGGCCAACCGGGGCGGCACCCGGAAGGGCGGTTTTATCCAGATACCTACCGCGTGGTCAAACATGCCAGCGCATCCAGCGTGCTGCAGTTGGCGGCCCAGACCATGGAGCAGCGCCTGAGCGAGGCCTGGGCGCAACGCAGCGCGACCACACCCTTGAAGAACCCAGAAGAAGCCCTGATCCTGGCCAGCATCATTGAAAAGGAAACCGCCCAGGACAGCGACCGCGCCATGATCGGCGGCGTGTTCAGCAACCGGCTGCGCATCGGCATGCGCTTGCAGACCGACCCGACCGTGATCTACGGTTTGGGCGAAAGCTTTGACGGCAATCTGCGGCGCCGGGACCTGGAGCGCGACTCGGCGTACAACACCTATATCCGTGCCGGCCTGCCACCCACGCCGATCGCGATGCCGGCCATGGCGTCGCTGTTGGCGGCGGTGCGGCCCGCCGAGACCAGGGCCTTGTATTTTGTGGCGCGCGGTGATGGCTTCAGCCAATTCAGCGCCACGCTGGACGAGCACAATGCAGCGGTGCGCCGCTTCATCTTGCGGCGCTGAAGCACAGGGACCCAGCGGCATGGCAGACAAAGGCATCTTCATCAGCTTCGAGGGCATCGACGGGGCGGGAAAATCCACCCACATCGCCGCCCTGGCCGAGGCTTTCCAGACCCAAGGCCGGGTGGTGGCGCTTACCCGGGAGCCCGGCGGCACGCCGCTGGCCGAGAAGCTGCGCACCCTGGTGCTCAACGATGCCATGGACCCGCTGTGCGAGGCCCTGCTGATGTTCGCCGCGCGGCGCGACCATTTGCGTCTGGTGATAGAACCCGCGCTGGCGCGCGGCGAGGTGGTGCTGTGCGACCGCTTCACCGACGCCACCTTTGCCTACCAAGGTCACGGGCGGGGCTTTGACCTGGCCGTGCTCAGCCAGTTGGAGCAATGGGTGCAGGCGCCGACCGATAGTGCCGAGCCACGGCAGCCCGACTTGACGATCTGGTTCGATCTGGCCCCCGCAATCGCCGCCGAGCGGCTGGCCTCGGCGCGCGTACCCGACCGTTTCGAGTCCCAGCCGGTGGATTTTTTCGCCCTGGTTGCCGCCGGGTACGCCCAGCGCATGGCACAACAGCCCACCCGGTTTGCGCGCATCGACGCCGATCAGGCCAAGGCAGCGGTGTGGCCCCGGGTCCGGGCGGCCTGTGAACAACGCGGCTGGCTGCGGCCGTTGGAGGCCTGCTCATGAGCCAGCAGAACACGTCGCAACTCGCGCCCTGGTTGCAAACGCAGCTCAGCGGCCTGCTGTCCCAGCGCGGCCATGCCTTGCTGCTGGCCGGCCCTTCGGGGCTGGGCCAGTACCAGCTGGCTCTGGGGCTGGCGCGCGCCTGGCTGTGCGAACAACCCACGGCGCTGGGCGCCTGCGGCCAGTGCGGCAGTTGCCACGCCATCGAGGTGCGCACCCATGCCGATTTGTGCGTGCTCATGCCCGAGACCTTGAGCCTGGAGTTGGGCTGGCCGCTGGACGAGGGCGCGCAGAAAGACATCGACGACAAAAAACGCAAAGCCAGCCGGTTGATTCGGGTGGAGGCGGCGCGTGGCGCGGTGGGTTTCACCCAGGTCACCCGCTCGCGGGGCCGTACCAAGGTGGTGCTGGTGTACCCGGCCGAACGCATGAACATGGAGTCGGCCAACACCTTGCTCAAGACGCTGGAAGAGCCGGTGGGCGAAGTGCGGTTTGTGCTGGCCACGGAAGCGGCCCACCTGCTGCTGCCCACCATCCGCAGCCGCGCCCAGACCCACGCCATGGTCTGGCCCGAGCAGCAGGAGGCGCTGGACTGGTTGGTGCAGCAGGCCACGGCCCAAGGCACGGCGGCCACCCGCGAACAGGCGCAAGTGTGGTTCCAGGCGGCGGGCGGGCGGCCCGACGATGCGCTGGCTTGGGCTGCGGCCGGTTTGAGCGCCCAGGCCTGGGCGCAACTGCCGCAGGCACTGGCCAAGGGCGACTGGTCCTTGCTGGCGGGCTGGCCAGCGGCCCGGCAACTGGATGCACTGCAAAAGCTCTGCCACGACCTGATGGCCAAAGCCTCGGGCGCTGCGCCGCGCTTCTTTGCCGACCCCAACTTGCCGTCTGCGCCCGAGTGGCCGGTGCTGGTGGCTTGGTCGCGCGAGCTGCTGGGTGCCGCGCGCTCGGTCGAGCACCCCTACAACGCCGGACTGATGCAGGAAGCCTGGGCGGCCCACACGCGCCAGCTGTTTCAGCGCCAGGGGCGGGCGCCGGCAGCGGTCGCCCGGGCTTGAAGACCGATTTTGTGCAAAACAATGTGCACATTTTGTGGTTTGGGTTGCGGGTGGCCACGGCCGCCGCCTTGTTGAATCTGTCTGCTTGCCGCTAAACTCGGCTTTCATGAGCACCTCTCCATCCCCATCGGCTGCCGCTGCACGCCCCAGCGTGATCCAGCTCTCCATCAAGGAGAAGGCCGCGCTGTATGCCGCTTACATTCCTT
>NZ_JBFJMY010000335.1:0-4642 GCF_041633695.1 Hydrogenophaga sp. | reverse complement strand
GTACCAGCGCCAGGCCAAACCCGCCGTGAACAGCACCTCCAGTGTCAGCATGAGCGAGGCGCTGGAGCCGCTGGTGCGCTGCAAACCCCAGGCCAGTGCAACCGGGCCCAACACGGCACCGAACGCCGCCATGGCGAACAGGCGTGGCCCATCGGCCGGCTGCAAAGGGGCTTCCCGGTGCGCGCCGCGCCGCGTGACCAGGGCCACCAGTGTCGCCCCTGCGTACAACAAGGCCGCCGTGCTGAAGGCCCCCAGGCCTTCGCCAAAACGCTGCACCAGGGGTGTGCTGAGCCCAAACAAGGCAGCAGCCAGCAAGGCCAGAAAACTTCCGCGCGCTGCGGGCGCCGAGACAAAGCCATTCATCGGCCAATTTTAGGCCCGCACCACCAGCGGGCAGGCTGCTCACCGCCCCTGGCGCCACTGCTGGCGCCAAATGCGTTCCAGCTCCCCTGCCAACGGCCGCGACGGGCCACCCACCAGGCTGGCGCGGCCCCCCTGGTACACCAGCCCCTGGACGCGGCCACCCGCTGCGTCGTACAGCATCACCGCGTTGTTGTCGCCACAATCGTGCGGCTTGCAGAAAGCGGCCATCTGGTAGTCCGCGCCCTCCAGGCGCATGGGCGCCAGCTCCGGGGCCGGGCCGTTCACGGCGGTCAGCCAGCGTTCGCGCGCCAGTGGCCCCAGGGCCTTGAGGTAGGCGGCTTTGAAGCGCGGGTCGCGGATCAGCTCGGACGGGTATTTGGCCTGGCCCGCCGCCACCGGTTTTTGCGCGTCTTTCTGCGCCTGCTGTTCTTGCCGCGCCTGCCCGGCCACGCGCTGGTTGGTGGCGGCGTCGCAGCTGCGGTAGCTGGCTCTGGCGAGCACCGGCCCCAGGTTGACCAGCACCGGTTTGTCGCCATCGATGCGGATGTATTGGCCCTTGGCGTCGCCATACACCACGAACAGCAGGCTGTGTTGCTGCTTCACCTGCCCCATCAAGGCCACCAGATAGCCCGCCGGGGGCGATTGACCAAAGTAGGAATACGCCGCCTGCACCTGCTGCGCGACCAGCCGCCGGCTCCCTTGTTCCACCGCCATGGCCTGCGGCTCGACCCGCAAACGGGGCGACTGCGGGTTGGCGCAGTCGATGGCGTACACGCCGCCGTAGTTTTTCATGACGTCGGCATTGAATCCGGTCTGGGCCACCGCCGTTTCAGCGACCCCCAAAAACAGTGCCAACAGCAACGCCAAACGCAAAACCAGTTTGTACGACGTCATGGTGAGGCCTCCAAGCTATCCCGCATGTTAGGACCGAGCCACGCCGGTCGTCCATCGCCGATCGTCGGCTCGCACCACCAAGCCGTAAGATCACCCTGTGCCCACCCCTGCCCCCGCTTCCATGCCCCAGATCGCCCTGCGCGTGCTCAGCATCATCCCGCCGATGACTCAGCTGAACACGCCCTACCCCTCCACCGCCTACCTCACCGGCTTTTTGCGCTCGCGCGGCGTGCCCGCCGTGCAAGAAGACCTGGCACTGGCGCTGGTGCTGCAGCTCTTCACCCCCGGCGGGCTGGACAAGGTGCATGCCCAGGCACTGAAACAGGCCGAAAGCGAACGCTCGGCCAGCGTGCACGCCTTTCTCGACCAGTTCGAACGCTACCGCTCCACCGTCGGCCCCACCATCGCCTTTCTGCAAGGGCGCGACGCCACGCTGGCGCACCGCATGGCCGCCGGCAACTACCTGCCGGAGGGGCCGCGCTTTGCCGCGCTCGACGCCTATGGCGACGAAGATGGCGGCGACCCCTTGGCTTGGGCCTTTGGCGCTCTGGGTCTGCAAGACCGCGCCCGCCACCTCGCCACCCTGTACCTCAACGACCTGGCCGATGTGCTGCGCGATGCCGTGGACCCGCGCTTCGAATTCGTGCGCTACGCCGAAGCCCTGGCCAGCAGCCAGCCCAGCTTCGACCCGCTGGCACAGGCCCTGAGTGCACCACCCACCCTGGTGGACGAACTGCTGCACGAACTGACACTGGCAGCACTGCACAAACACCAGCCACAAGTGGTGCTGCTCTCGGTGCCGTTTCCGGGCGCCGTGTACGCCGCGCTGCGCATCGCACAAAGCATCAAGGCGCACGCGCCTTCGGTGCACATCGCGCTGGGGGGTGGCTTCGTCAACACCGAACTGCGCGAGCTGAGCGACCCGCGCGTGTTCGACTTTGTCGACTTCGTGACCCTGGACGCGGGCGAACGGCCGGTGCTGGCGCTGCTGGAGCACCTGAGCGGCAAACGCGGCGCGCAACGCCTGGTGCGCACATTCGTGCGTAACGCAGCGGGTGCGGTGCAATACGTGAACCTGGCCGAACCCGACATCCCGTTTGAAGACGTGGGCACACCCACCTGGGACGGCCTGCCGCTGGACCGCTACCTGAGCCTGCTCGACATGCTCAACCCCATGCACCGCCTCTGGAGCGACGGGCGCTGGAACAAGCTCACCGTGGCCCACGGTTGTTACTGGAAAAAGTGCAGCTTCTGCGATGTGAGCCTGGACTACATCGGCCGCTACGAAACCGCCACCGCCACCCAACTGGCCGACCGCATACAAGCCATCGTCGAAGAAACCGGCCAGACCGGCTTCCATTTTGTGGACGAAGCCGCGCCACCCAAAGCGCTCAAAGCCCTGGCCCAGGAGCTGATCCGCCGCCAGCTGTCCATCTCGTGGTGGGGCAATATCCGCTTCGAAAAAACCTTCACCCCCGAGCTGGCCGAGCTGCTGGCGCAAAGCGGCTGCATCGCCATGAGCGGCGGCCTCGAAGTCGCCAGCGACCGCTTGCTCACGCTCATGAAAAAAGGCGTGAGCGTGGAGCAGGTGGCACGCGTCACCAAAGGCTTTTCAGACGCCGGCATTCTGGTGCACGCCTACCTGATGTACGGCTTTCCCACCCAGACCCTGCAAGACACGGTGGACGCGCTGGAATACGTGCGCCAGCTGTTTGAAAACGGCTGCATACAAAGCGGCTTCTTCCACCGCTTCACCTGCACCGTGCACTCCCCCGTGGGCAAAGACCCAGCCGCCTATGGCATCCGGCTGATCGACCTGCCGCCGGTGAGTTTTGCCAAAAACGACATCGGCTTCATAGACCCCACCGGCGTCGACCACGACGCACTGGGCCTGGGCCTGAAAAAGGCCATCTACAACTACATGCACGGCCTGTGTGTGGAAGACGATGTGCGCCGGTGGTTTGACCACATGCCCCAGAAAATCCCCAAGGCAACGGTGAGCCGGCACCGCATTGGCAAAGCGCTCAGCGCCATGGCCTGAAGCCGAACAAAAAGACGTAAGCCACGCATTGCGTGGCTTTCCATTTGGTGCATCTTTCAGCTTGTTAGCGTCCAGAGCTCATATCCCAATCGTATAAACGCCGACATCGTAGCACATCGTGTTACAAAGCAAGCTATTTCACGAAAGGGAGGCAAAAAAATGCCACAAATGCGCTACCGGCTCGCGCTAGATCTGGGCAGCACTTCGCTGGGCTGGGCGATTCTCCGACTCAATGCGGACCATCCCCCGGCACCGGTGGCGGTCATCAAGGCGGGCTCCCGCATCTTCAGCGACGGCCGCAACCCCAAAGACGGCTCTTCGCTCGCCGTCACCCGGCGCGATGCCCGCGCCATGCGCCGCAGGCGCGACCGCCTGCTCAAGCGCAAAGCCCGCATGATCCGCACCTTGGTCGCACACGGCTTTTTCCCGCAGGACGACAAAGCACGCAAAGCGCTGCAAACCCTCAACCCCTACGCTCTGCGTGCCAAGGGGCTGGACGAAGCGCTCAAACCCGAAGAATTTGCCCGCGCCCTTTTCCACATCAACCAGCGGCGTGGCTTCAAGAGCAACCGCAAGACCGACAAAAAAGACAACGACAGCGGTGCGCTGAAGACGGCCATCAACAAACTGCGCCAGGCCATGTTGGAGGAACACTGCCGCACCGTGGGCGAATGGCTGCACAAGCGCGACGCCAACGGCAAGACCGTGCGCGCCCGCTACCGCCAACAGCGGGTGGAAAAAGAAGACGGCAAAACCCGCATCGACAAAAGCTACGACCTCTACATCGACCGCGCCATGATCGCGGCCGAATTCGACGCCATTTGGGCCAAGCAGGCCGAGTTGAACCCAGCGCTGTTTCACGAGACCGCGCGCGCGGAATTGAAGGACTGCCTGCTGCACCAGCGCCCGCTCAAACCGGTGAAACCCGGGCGCTGCACCCTGCTGCCCGACGAGGAACGCGCGCCGTTGGCTTTGCCCAGCCAGCAACGCTTTCGCATCTACCAGGAGGTGAACCACCTGCGCATCTTGCGCGAAGGCATGAAGGAAGAAGCGCTGAGCCTGGAGCAGCGCGACCGGCTCGTGGAGGCGCTGGACCAAAACCACAAGCGCAGCTTCACCCAGATCAAGACGCTGCTGGAGCTGGGCGGCGCTGTGCAGTTCAACTTCGAAGACCCGAAGCGGCAAGAGCTCAAGGGCAATACCACCAGCGCCAACTTGAGCAAGAAAGACCATTTTGGCGCTGCGTGGTTCGACTTTTCCGAAGCGCTGCAAGACCGCATCGTGCAACAACTCGTCACCGAGGAAAACGAAGCCGCGCTGATCGCGTGGCTGCAAACGCAAACC
>NZ_JBFJMY010000334.1:0-4666 GCF_041633695.1 Hydrogenophaga sp. | reverse complement strand
TCGTTGGCGCTGGTGGCCAGGGCACAAGCGTCGGCCGCGTCAAACATCTGCACGCCCGGTGAGGTCAGCATGAGCAGCTGCATGTCGATGCCGGTGGCGTCCATGTCGGCGATGCGGCGCGCGTCCAGATCCTGGATGCGGTCCGACAAGTCGCGCGCGCGGGGCGACTGGCTCTTGGCGAAAAATCCCCACAGGCTTTCAAAACCCGGGTCGTTGTGGGTGCCGGTTTCCAGCAGCGCGAGATAGCGCTGGATCAGTTCGGGCGGCGCCCAAGCCTCTTCGGTGGCAATGCGTTTGTAGCCCCGGCTTTCTGCGGTGTCCGTCGAATCTGTCACTGACTTGTCTCCTGTGTGTGGTGGTTGGGTTCAGGGGGATTGAACGGCATCTGGATTCATGCGTAAATCGAAAATTATTTACAAGAATATGAAGTGACTTCATGAATCCAAGTTTTCATCCAACCTTGCGCCAGCTCCAGGCTTTCATGGCGGTGTACCGGATGCGCAAGCTCAGCGCGGCGGCGGTGCAGCTGTTTGTCACGCAATCGGCGGTGAGTGTGTTGATCCGTCAGCTGGAGCAGGGCATGGGTGTGCGCCTGTTCGACCGCACCACGCGGTCCTTGCAGCCCACCGAGGCGGCCAAAGACGCGGTGGTGATCGTGGAACGCATCCTGCGCGACGTGGGTGCGCTCAGCGGTGGCCTGCGCGATGTGCGCGAGCTGCGGCGCGGCCAGGTGTCGGTGGTGATCACGCCGACACTGGCCGGCATGCTCATGCCGCCGGTGCTGGCGCTGTTTCTTCAGCAGCATCCCGAGATCAGGCTGCGCGTCGAAGATTGCGCTCCCGACCAGTTTCTGACGCGCATCGTGGGTGGGCAGGTGGATTTCGGCATCGGCACGCCGGAGCACGCGGGCAACGAGGTCGAACAGCAGACCCTGTTACGCGACCACCTGAGCCTGGTGTGCACGCCCGACCATCCGCTGGCCGCCAAAAGGAAGTTGCGCTGGGCGCAATTGCAGGGCTATCCCGTGATCGCGGGGCGGCCCGGTTATGGCGTGCGCAAGCTGGTCGATCTGGCGGCCGCCGATGCCGGGGTGCACCTGCAGGTGGTCAACGAGATCTCGTTCCTGTCCACCGGGCTGTGGATGACGGCTGGCGGTCTGGGCGCGTCCATCATGCCGTCGGCGTATGCCACGCAGTCCGGGCACAAGGGGCTGGTGGTGAAGATCTTGCACGAGCCCAAGGTGGCCCGCGACATCTACATCGTCACCAAGCGGGGCGGCCACCTGTCGCCCGCTTGCGAGGCCTTTATCGCGGTGATGCGAACCGCCTTGAACGGCGCCTGGCCGGCGGAACGCACCACGTCGCGCACGGGCGGCGGGTTAGGGCCTGTTCACACTATTTTTCCAAGTGCGAAAGGGGTGAAAACAGCGCCAATCTAGGCGCGCGACGACGGCCAGACTGGCTGTCTGGCCTAGGAGGGCAACAACGAGTGGCGCTGTTTTCACCCCTTTCCCTTCGGGTTGCGGCCAAAAAGGCCATGCGCGGCGTTGCAAAGCCTGGCCGGGGGGAAGCCCCGGCTGCGTTTTGCGCCTTGCGCATGGCCTTTTTGATCCGCAACGCATCTTGAAAAATAGTGTGAACAGGCCCTAGTCGAACTGTGAGCGGTTTCCCGCCACCAGTTCGCGGTTGCGCCGCCTGTCTGCGGTGATCTCGCGCGCGAATTCTTCACCGCTGCCATCGGCCGGGATGTTGTAGGCGCCGCGCAGCTGCGCGCGCAATGTTTCGCCGCGCAGCACATGGTTGATTTCGGCATTGAGGCGCTGCACCACGGCGGGTGGCGTGCGCGCAGGCGCAAAGATGCCGAACAGCGAATCGAGGTTGGCGCGCTCAAAGCCCAGTTCGGCCAGCGTGGGAACCGCCGGCAAGGCCTCCACGCGCGCGGACGCCCCCACCGCCAGCGCCTGGAGGCGACCGCTCGCGATGTATTGCAGTTGTTGCCCCGCGACGTTGGTCGACAGCACCTCGAACTGCCCGCCCAAGGCGTCGTTGATCTGCTGTGCACCGCCGTGGTAAGGAACGTGCGTGATCTGGGTGCGGCTGTGCATGCGCACCTGCGCCAACACCATGTGGCCGGTGGTGGCGATCCCGGAGGTGGCCCAGCGCACCGCGCCGGGTCGGCGCCGGGCGAGCGCGATCAGCTCTCCAAAGTTGTTGCCACCGAACGCCGGCGTGCCCACCACCAGAACGGGTGTGCGCATCACGCTGGCCACGGGTATGAAATCGCGCAGCGCATCGTAGGGCACGCGTGCGAGAAGGGGGTGCAGGGTGAGCGGGCTGATGGCAGAAAAAGCCAGCGTGTAGCCGTCGGGTGCCGAGCGCGCGAGCACGTGCATACCCAGGCTGCCGCCGGCGCCGGGGCGGTTCTCGACCACGACCGGCACGCCGAGCGCCTGCGACAGCGGTTCGGCCAGGATGCGTGCCATGCCGTCGCTCACACCGCCGGTCGGGTAGACCACGATCAGCCGCACCGGGCGGCTTGGCCAATCGGGCTCTGCGGCATGCAACAGGTGCGGCGCAGCACATGCGGCCACGAGCCGAGCACCTGCGTTTCGCAGGAAGTGGCGGCGTGCCAGCAACTCGCTCATGCCCGCGGGTTCTCGCTGGCGAGCTTGCGCAGCAGCGCGGCGAAATGCTGCGCGGGCAGGTTGTCTTCTTCGGCCCGCGACACCAGCGTGAGCGGTGCGTCGAGCTGTCCGCCGTCGGCCAGCGGCGCATAGGCGACCGCATGCGCGTGCACGCCGGTCATGGAGGCGGGCACCACCGACAGGCCCACCCCGGCCGCCACGAGGTTCAGGTTGGTCACCATGCGATCGACTTCGGCCACCACGCGTGGGCGCAGACCCTTGGCGTGGCACAGTGCGAGCAGCTTGGCATACCGGCCGGGTGCACCCGGGCGCCGCACCAGGATGATGCCTTCCTCGCACAGTTTCGCCAGCGGCAGCGGGCGCGAATGTTGGTGGCGGGCGAGGGCAAAGCGGTGGTCGCTGGGCATGGCCACGAGCACCGGTTCGCGCAACAAGGTCTCGAACACCAGGCCCTCGGGTTGCGCCACCGGTACGCGCAGCAAGCCGCAGTGCAGGCGGCCCGCCACCAATGCTTCGGTCAGTTCGGCAGCGTTGTCTTCGTGCAGTTGCAGCTCCACGTCGGGGTGCGCGCGGCGAAACGCGCGCAGCGCCTCGGGCATGAAGCGGTGCATGGCGGCCGAACTCGTGAACCCCACGGCGAGCGTGCCGACCTGGCCTTTCGCCACGCGCGCCATGCGTTGCTTCATGGCGTCCATGTTCTGCAGCATGCGCAGCGCCTCGACCTGGAACAAACGGCCCGCGTGGGTGAGCTCCACGCCGCGCGGATGGCGTCTGAACAGCAGCGCGCCGAGTTCGCGCTCCAGCGCCTTGATCTGCAGGCTCAGCGGGGGCTGCTGGATGCCCAGGCATTCGGCTGCACGTGTCATGTGGCCCGTTTCCGCGACGGCCACGAAATACCGCAGCGCTTTCATGTCCATATATTTTTCATATTGAAAGTGGTGGTTTATTTTATTTGACGAAAGACATCCCGTAAAACTATCGTCGGCGCTCCCATACAAAAAGCGGCCCTTCGAGACCGCATGCCGGAGACAAAATGCCCACACCGAACTCTGCCTTGATGATCCGTGCCGCCCTTGGCGCCTGCCGTTTGTTCGGCGCCGCCATCGGCGCTTCTGTGGTTCTGACCGCTTGCGGCGGAGGCGGCGCCGATAGCCAGAACCCGCCTCCCAACGACCCACCGACCGGACCCGTGCCGCTGGCCATGTCCTGCACCGAGCTCTCGGGCATGACGCTGCCCGCCTCGAAGATCGGCTTGCCCACGCAGGGCGCGACCGTCACCAGCGCAACCTCTGTAGGCGCTGGCGACGCGGGCAACAGCCTCGGCAGCTACTGCCGGGTGCGCGGCACCATCGAACCGGTGGACGCGAACGCCTCGCTCATCAACTTCGCCGTCAACCTGCCCGAGCAATGGAACCAAAAGAGCATCCACTACGGTGGTGGTGGTTTCAACGGCCGCCTGATCGACGGCACCGAGACCATCCGCTTTGGCCCGGCCGACAAGCTCGCACCGCTCGCGCTTGGCTACGCCACCTACGGTGACGACTCGGGCCACCAATCCAGCAGCATCACCGACGGACGCTTCGCCACCAACGACGAACAACTGGCCAACTACGGCGGCGATTCGCTCAAGAAGACCCGCGACGTGGCGCAGGCGCTGGTGCTTGCGCGCTACGGCATGGCTCCGAAGCAGGCGTACTTTCTCGGCACTTCAACGGGCGGGCGCGATGCCTTGCGCTACATCCAGCGCTGGCCGCTCGATTACATCGGTGTGATCGCCAACGAGCCTGCGCTCAACTACACCGGCACGCGGCTGTCGAACGTGGCCGTGGGGCGCGCGCTCTACAACAATGGCAGCGCCGGCTGGATGAACGTGGCCAAGACGCTGCTGGTGCAAAAGGCCGCGATGCAGGCCTGCGACAAGCTCGACGGCGCACAAGACAACATCGTGAGCAACGTGGAAAGCTGCCGCTTGCTGAACACCCAGATTCTGGCCTCGCTGCGCTGCAGCGGCGGTGCGGACAC
>NZ_JBFJMY010000333.1:0-4670 GCF_041633695.1 Hydrogenophaga sp. | reverse complement strand
GCATCGACGAGGTCTACATCGACTTCACCGACGTGCCTGGCGGGCAGCGCGAAAACGGGCGCGCGCTGGCGCGCTTGATCCAGCGCAGCATCTTCCAGGCCACCGGCATCACCTGTTCCATCGGCGTGGCGCCCAACAAGCTGATCGCCAAGATGGCGAGCGAGTTCAACAAGCCCAACGGCATCAGCATCGTGCTGCCCGACGATCTGCAAGGCCTGATCTGGCCTCTGCCCTGCCGCAAGATCAACGGCGTAGGCCCCAAGGCCGACGAGAAGCTGCAGAAGCACGGTATTCATACGCTGGGTGAGCTCGCCGCGCGCGATCCGGGCTGGTTGATCGAGACCTTTGGCAAGAGCTACGGCGCCTGGCTGCACGCAGCGGCCTGGGGCCGCGACGAGCGCCCGGTGGTGACCGAGAGCGAACCGGTGAGCATGAGCCGCGAAACCACCTTCGAGCGCGACCTGCACGCGGTGCGCGACCGCGCCGAACTGGGCGCTGTGTTCACCAAGCTGTGCGAGCAGGTGGCCGCCGACCTGCAGCGCAAGGGTTATGCGGGCAAGACCATCGGCATCAAGCTGCGCTACGACAATTTTCAGAGCGTGACGCGCGACACCACCATCGACACCTCCACCAACGACGCCAACGCCATCCGCCGCCAGGCCGGCCTGTGTCTGAAGCGGGTGGATCTGTCGCGCCGCATCCGCCTGCTGGGTGTGCGTGTAGGCAAGCTCGTCAAGCCCGGGACAGACACCGACCCGGTGCCGGGCTACAGTGCGTCGATGCCGCCCAAAGCGCCCTTGGCCAAAGAGAAAGCCCGAGATGACCACACCGACCTGCTTTTCCCTGAACTCGACTGAAGACCACGTCGCCCACCTGGTGCTCAACCGCCCCGAGGCGATGAACACCATGCACTCGACCTTCTGGCGCGAACTCGACGAGCTGCTGACCCAGATCCAGCGCGCGGGTACGGCGCGGGTCTTGGTGATCAGCAGCACCGGCAAACATTTCAGCGCCGGCATGGCCCTGGAGACCTTCAGCGGCGCGATCCAGATGGACGACCAGAGCCCAGAGGGGCGCGCAGCCATCTTCGATTTGCTGACCGACATGCAGTCCACCTTCACCAAGATCGAGAAGCTGCGCATGCCGGTGATCTGCGCCATACAAGGTGGTTGCATTGGCGGCGCGGTCGACATGGTGACCGCCGCCTGCATCCGCTACGCCACGGCCGACGCCTTCTTCTGCATCCAGGAAATCAACATCGGCATGGTGGCCGACGTGGGCACGCTGCAGCGCCTGCCCAAACTGATGCCGCTGGCGGTGGTCAAAGAACTGGCTTACACGGGGCGGCGCCTGCCTGCGAGCAAAGCACAGGCCTATGGTCTGGTCAACGAGGTGTTCGACACGCAAGAAACCATGCTGGCCGCCGCACTGCAGTGCGCCCATGAGATCGCGGCGAAACCGCCGGTGGCCATCTGGGGCACCAAACAGGCTGTGAACTACGCGGCCGAACACTCGGTGGAAGACAGTTTGCGCCAGATGGGCTGGTTGCAAGGCGCGATCTGGAGCAACCGGCACGTGGTCGAATCCATCACCGCCATGAAAGAGAAACGCACCGGGCAGTTCACACCGCTCTCGGCCTTGGCATCTTTTAAAGACCTGGGCTAAGAGAAACAGGCTCCATAGACCGGGAACGATCCGTCTGGCGCCAAAGCGCAGTAGCCGGCCCAGCTTCGCCTCCGCCGGTCGCCACAAATGGACCGGTTCGCCTCGCCTTTTCCGGCTATCCGGCTCAGGTTTTGGCGGCAAACTGCCGATACAAGTTGAATCGAGCGCCGTGCAACGTGCGCTTTGACTTGCTTTTCGCGCTTCTTCCCCCAACAGGTGTTCCCTATGCAATTTTTCAAGCATTTGCGCCTTGGCCATCGGCTTGCCCTGGGTTTCGGTCTGGTCCTGGCCTTGCTGATCGCCATCGCCGGTCTTTCTCTGCAAAGCATGCACGCGCTGAACCAGGCGCTGGACAAAGTGGTGCTGGTGGGTGGACAGCGTACCCAGGCCTTGACCACGCTGGAGCGCAGCGCCACCCGCTTCATGCTCGGCCTGCGCGACATGCCCGCGGCAGAACTCATGGTGGGCGCCGACATGCTGCACCAGTCCCAGAAAGATTGGCAGTCCTACCTGAACGCCGAAGCGGCGACCAAAGCGCTCCTGCCCGAAGGCGATACACGGGTCAGCGAGCTGCTGGCAGCCGTGCACCAGAGCGCACTGGCGGTACACGAACTGATTCGCCTGGGCGAAAAAGAAGGCGCTGGCCGCAGCGACACCGCCGTGTTTTTTGCCATGAACCAGCTCGTGGCAGGCGAACCGGCCAAGTGGAACGAGCGGCACCGGCGCTGGAATACCGCCCTGGTGGCCCTGTCTGCCTGGGGCGAAGAAATCGGTTTGGCCGCCGCCGCCCAGGCGAAGACCGACACCGAAACGGCGCGTTGGTTGGTGATAGGCGGCAGCCTCATGGCCCTGCTGATCGGCACCCTCGCTGCCTGGCTCCTGACGCGCGAAGCCTCGCGCGGCATCTCCGCCGCCCTGCAAGCCACCGAACGCATGGCCCACCACGATCTCTCCGTACCGGTCAACACCAACTTCTCAGGCGAGCTGGGCGCGCTCGCACGCGCGCTGGAAGTGATGCGGCTGGCGCAACACGAGCTGGCCGATGGCGTGCGCCACGCCTGCAGCGACATCGCCTACGCCAGCGCCGAAATTGCCCAGGGCAGCCAGGACTTGAGCGGACGCACCGAACAAGCCGCGATCACCCTGCAAGGCGCCATCAGCGCCATCACACAGCTCAACAGCTCGGTCGACCAGACAGCGCAATCGGCCCAGTCGGCCAACACCCTGGCCGGCGATGCCCAGACCGCCGCCACGCGCGGTGGCGATGTGGTGGCTCAAGCGGTGTCCACCATGGGCGAGATCGACGCCGCCTCGCGCCAGATCGCCGACATCACAGCCATCATCGACGGCATCGCTTTCCAGACCAACATCCTCGCCCTCAACGCCGCCGTGGAAGCGGCCCGCGCCGGCGAACAAGGCCGCGGGTTTGCGGTGGTGGCCTCGGAAGTGCGCAGCCTGGCCCAGCGCAGCGCCACAGCGGCACGCGAGATCAAGGGCTTGATCGAATCCACACTGCAAAAAGTCGCCTCTGGCAGCGAACATGTGAAACGCGCGGGCAACGCCACCACCGAAATCATGGCCTCGGTGCAGCGCGTTTCCTCCACCATCGCGTCCATCTCCAGCGAAACCGAGCAGCAGCGCCAAGGGATTGGTCAAGCGAATGCTTCGGTCAACGACCTGGACCAGACGGCGCAACAAAATGCCGCCTTGGCCCAGGAATCGGCGGCCGCAGCCAGCTCCCTGCAACAGCAGGCCGAACGCCTGACCGAGCTGGTGGCACGCTTCAAACTGGACAGCGCCCTCGCCTGAGCCAGATCTTGTAACGCCCTGCGTCACCCCTGCAGGGGTGCGAGGGGCGACCGGGCGCCAGTGGCCCCGTGCACGCCCTACAGCGCGGCGCAGCGGCACATGAAGCGCCCCAAAAGCAAGGTCTTCGTTTCGGTTCACACCGAAACATGGGCGCAAACACCGCGCCCATACTTCGGCGCATGCCCATCCGCCCTGTTCTCGCATCGCCATGAAGGCCAAACCCTGGCTGAACGAGCTGGTGCTGTTGTTGCTGCTTTCAACGCTCTGGGGTGCCTCATACACCTTCATCCGTCTGGGCGTGGCCAGCATCCCGCCGCTGACGCTGATGGCCGCCCGCACGCTCACAGCGGGCCTGTTGCTCTGGACCTGGATGCGCATGCGGGGTATCCACATGCCGCGAACGCCAGCGGTGTGGCGGCGCTTTCTGGTGCAGGCCTTGCTGAACAGCGTGCTGCCGTTCACCCTGATCGCCTGGGCCGAACAAACCGTGCCTGCGGGTCTGGCCACCATCTTGAATTCGGCATCGCCCTTGTTCGTGTTCCTGGCGACCTGGTGGCTCGCGGGACATGGAAGCGTCGCCATCGCCAGATTTGCAGGCGTGGTCCTGGGCTTTGTCGGCATTGCCTTGGTCGTCGGGCACAGCGCTCTAAGCGGTCTGGGTGCACAGGTGGTTCCACAACTGGCCATCGTGCTGGCCAGCGTCTGTTACGCCGGCGCAGCCATTTACGGCCATTCGTTTCACGGCCTGCCCGCCGTGGTTCCCGCAGCGGGCTCCTTGTTGGCCGGTACGGCTTTGCTCTTGCCGCTCAGCCTCGTGGTGGATCGACCCTGGGGCTTGCAGCCGTCTGGTTCTTCTGTCCTGGCGCTGCTGGCACTCAGCGTGTTGTCCACGGCCTGGGCCTTGGTGATTTATTTCCGGCTCGTGCAAACACTGGGTTCGGTGGGCGTGACCGCGCAAGCCTATCTGCGCGTGCCCATCGGGGTGGGCATGGGTGTGGTCTTTCTGGGCGAATCGCTGTCGGGCACGGCCTGGACAGGCATGGCTTTGGTGGTGCTGGGGGTGGCCGCCATGACGGTCAAAACCGCCGCCTCCGGACGCTAGGAGCCTGCGCGGCAGAAGAGGCGTCGGCTGCAAATCGCCCGCAGCGGTCCATTTTTCACCGTCTATTTGCCCCATAGCCGGGCTATGGGGCTGC
>NZ_JBFJMY010000332.1:0-4674 GCF_041633695.1 Hydrogenophaga sp. | reverse complement strand
GGGCAACCGTCGCAGAACGTCTGCTCGGTCTCCATCGTCGGCCGCGAGGGGGTCTGATGAGCGCGGCCGTCGTACTGGTTGACCGCCCCACGCCGCACGTGGCGCGGCTGTTGATCAACCGCCCCGACAAACGCAACGCCATCGACCACGGCGTGCGTCGGGCCTTGACCGAGTCGCTCGCTGCGCTGCTGGTCGATGCCACTGTGCGCGCCATCGTGTTCGGCGGTGCGCAGGGCGTGTTCTCCGCCGGTGGTGACGTACCCAGCATGGTAGGCCTGACCGAGGCGCAGGCGCGAGAGCGCATGCAGCACGTTCATGCGCTTTGCCGCCTCATCGCAGAAGCGGGTGTGCCGGTGGTCAGCGCGGTGGAAGGCATTGGCGCGGGCGCGGCGGTGGGCCTGGCCTTGCTGGGCGACCGCATCGTCGTGGGCGAGGGCACCAAAATTCTTTTTCCCTTTCTCAAGCTCGGTCTGGCGCCGGATTGGGGGCAGTTGCTCACCCTGCCGCGCCGCGTGGGTTTGCCGGTGGTGCGGCGCATCTTCTGTGATGGGGCGCCAGTGAGCGGAGCCGAGGCGTACCGCATCGGTCTGGCCGACACCTTGGTGGCCGATGCGCAGGTGATGACCACCGCCGTGGCACAGGCCGGTGAACTGGCCTTGCTGCCGCGCGAGGCCTTCGCGCGCATGAAGGCGCGCCTGAACCACCCCTCGGCGTCGTTGGCCGAGGAACTTGCGCGCGAGGAAAACGACCAGGCGGTCTGCCTGCTCGGCGACGACTTTGTCGAAGGGCACGACGCCTATGTGAACAAGCGCACTGCGGACTTCGTGGCGCTGCCGGGAGTGAAACGATGAGCGAAGACGCCGTTATCCTGCGCCGCGATGGCGCTGTGGGCACCGTGGTGCTCAACCGCCCCGCGAAGCGCAACGCGCTCGACCTGGTGATGCGCGCCGCCATTGCGCAGGCCGTGCGCGCGCTCGACGCTGATGCGTCGGTGCGCGTCATCGTCATCACCGGAGGCGAAAGTGTTTTTGCTGCGGGCGCCGATCTCAATTTGCTGGTGGACAAAGGTGCGCAGGACGTGGCCGACATCGCCCTGGGCCAGTACTGGGCGCCGGTGTCTGGTAGCGCCAAACCCACCATCGCGGCAGTGAGCGGCTTCGCGCTGGGCGCAGGCTGCGAACTGGCCATGATGTGCGACTTCATTGTGGCCGACGCCAGCGCGCGTTTCGGTCAGCCCGAGCTGGCGGTGGGCATCATGCCTGGCGCGGGCGGCACCCAGCGGCTGGTGCGCACCTTGGGCCCGCAGGTGGCTTCCATGATGTTGCTCACCGGCGAGATGATCTCCGGTGAACGCGCCTTTCAACTCGGCCTGGTGGCCGAGCTGGCCGCCGATGGCCTGGTGTTGGAGCGCGCCACCGACTTGGCCCGCAAGGTGGCGCGCATGCCGCCCAAAGCCGTGCGGGCCACGCGCCGCGTATTGCGCCAGGGCGCCGACCTGCCGCTGGACGCCGCGCTCGCGCTGGAAAACCGCGAGTTCCTGCTGCTGTTCGACACCGCCGACAAGACCGAAGGCATGCGTGCCTTCCTCGACAAACGCAAGCCCGATTTCAAGGGCCAATGATGCTCAAGGCCAAATGACTTCCATCACAGAAAAAAAATGGACGCTCGGCGTCGTGGGTGCGGGCGCCATGGGGCGCGGCATCGTGCAGTTGTTTGCGCAGGCGGGCCACCGCGTGCGCTGCTTCGATGCAGCGCCGGGCGCTGCGCCCAAAGCGGTCGAGTTCGCGCTCGGCATGATCGAGCGCGGCGTGGAAAAAGGCCGCTTGAGCGCCGAGGCCTTCGAGGCGGTTCGCGCGAACGTCATCCCCTGCGCGCAGATGGCCGATCTGTCCGACTGTGAGGTGGTGATCGAGGCCATCGTGGAAGACCTCGAGGTCAAGCGCCAGTTGTTCCGCGCGCTGGAGGATGTGGTGGCCGAGACCGCCGTGCTCGCCAGCAACACCTCGTCGCTCACCGTGGCCGACATTGCCGCTGCCTGCCGCCACCCGGTGCGCGTGGCCGGCCTGCACTTTTTCAACCCCGTGCCGCTGATGAAGGTGGCAGAGGTCATCGCCGCGCTGCGCACTTCGCCGCAGACCGTGGACACGCTGAGCGGACTGGTGAGCGGCGCCGGGCACCGCGCGGTGGTGACGGCGGACCAACCCGGTTTTCTCGTCAACCACGCGGGGCGCGGTCTTTACACCGAAGGGCTGCGGATTGTTGAAGAACAGCTGGCCTCACCAGCCGATGTGGACGACGTGTTGCGCGACGGTCTGGGTTTTCGCATGGGCCCGTTCGAGCTGCTGGACCTGACTGGTCTGGATGTGTCCAGCAAGGTGATGACATCGATTTACGAACAGTTCCAGCAAGAACCGCGTTTCCGGCCTTCGTCGCTGGTGGCCCCACGCGTGGCGGCTGGGCTGTTCGGCCGCAAGACCGACGAGGGTTGGTACACCTACGACGGCGGCGTGCGCCGTCCTTCTCCGGCCCGCGCTGCACCACCGTTGCCTTCGGGTGTGCAGGTGTGGGTAGACCCGCAGGCCAGTGGCCACACGGGCCTGGTGGCCTTGCTGTCGGCAGCGGGCGCGGTGCTCACCGCAGATGCCGCACATGCCGATGTGTGCATCGTGCAGCCCTGGGGCGGCGACGCGACGCATGCGGCGTCCGCGCTCGGCTTGGATGCGACGCGCGTGGTCGCCATCGACCCCATGGTGCCCCTGGCGTTGCGCCGCACGCTCATGCTCACGGCGCTCACCTCGCCCACAGCACGCGACAGCGCCTGGGCGCTGCTGGCAGCGGACGGCGTTCCGGTCACCGTCATCAACGACAGCCCGGGTTTTGTTGCACAACGTGTGCTGGCCACCATCGTGAACATCGCCGCGCAGATCGCGCAGCGCGGCATTGCGAGCGTGGCCGACATCGAAGACGCCGTGAAGCTCGGCCTGGGTTACCCGCACGGCCCTTTGGCCTGGGGCGACCGCATCGGCGGTGCGCATATTCTGGAAATTCTGCGCAACATGCTGGCCGAGACCGGCGACCCGCGCTACCGGCCCAGTCCCTGGTTGCTGCGCCGCGTGGTGCTCGGCCTGTCCCTGCTCACACCGGAGGCTGCGCGGTCATGAGCGTTGCCATCGACATCGATCACCTGCGCCAGTGGGTCGGTCGCGAACAGGTGGCCGAGCAAACACTGGAACCTTTTCCTGCCGTGGCCATGAGCGGTCTGCTCGACCGCGCCGAGCCACCGGCGGTGGACGATGCGCTGCCGCTGCCCTGGCACTGGCTGTACTTTCTCGATGCGCCCGCGCGCGCGGCCACCGGGCTCGACGGGCATCCACAGCGTGGTGGTTTTCTGCCACCGGTGCCCTTGCCGCGCCGCATGTGGGCGGCGGGCAAGCTGCAATGCGAGGCGCCGCTTCGCTTGGGCGCGTCTGCGCGCAGGCGCTCTACCGTGCGCAGCGTGGAGCTGAAGGACGGCCGCAGCGGCCCCCTGGTTTTTGTGACCGTGGACCATGTGCTGGAGCAGGGCAACCGTACTTGCGTTCGCGAAGAGCAGAACATCGTCTACCGCGAGGCACCCACAGCGCCCGTGTCCTTGCCCGTCGGCGAAAAGGCCACGCAGGCGGCGCAATGGTCTGCCACGTTGCAGCCCGACCCTGCGTTGTTGTTCCGCTATTCCGCGCTCACCTACAACGGTCATCGCATCCATTACGACCGCGATTACGCGGTACATGAGGAGTTTTACCCCGCGTTGGTGGTGCACGGTCCGCTGCTGGCGACGGCATTGTTGGATCTGCTGGAGCAAGGCCGGCCCGGCGTGCCGGTGCGTGCCTTCACCTTCCGCGCCTTGCGCCCCGCGTTCGACACCGATGTGTTGCAACTCTGCGCCGCTGCCGAGGGCAACACCGTTGAGCTCTGGACGCAGGACGCCCAGGGCCAGGTTGGCATGACGGCGCAGGCCACGTTGGGCTGGTGAACACCATGCGCGACAACCCGATCTGGCGATCCATGCTTTTCGTGCCCGCGCACGTGGAGCGCTTCGTCGCACGCGCCCATGCGCGTGGCGCCGACGCTTGTGTGCTGGACCTGGAAGACAGTGTGCCGCTGGCGCAGAAGGCGGTGGCGCGCGCCGCCGTGCCGGGCGCCGCAGCCGCCATTGCGGCACGGGGCACGCCGGTGCTGGTGCGCGTCAACCAAGCCTGGGAGATGGCTGCGCTGGACATCGACGTGGCCGTTGGCCCGGCTGTGAGCGCGCTGGTTCTGCCCAAGGTGAACGATGTCGCCACGGTGCAGGCCGTGGTCGAACGCCTGGACCGGCTCGAGGCCCAACGCGGCTTGCCCGCAGGACACACCCGCCTGATCGCGCTGATCGAAGATGTACAGGCCTTGCCAGCACTCGACGAGATTGCGGCCAGCACGCCGCGCATGCTCGGCATGATGCTCGGCCCCGAAGATTTTTCGGCCTCCGCCGGCATGGCGCCGGTGCGCGAGGCTTTGATGTTACCCAACCAGCTGGTGCAGTTCGCCTGCCGCCGCGCCGGCATTCTGCCCTTTGGCTTTCCCGGTTCGATCGCCGACTACGGCGACGCCGAGGCATTCGCACAGACCATCCGGCTCGCGCGCCAGCTCGGCTTTGTG
>NZ_JBFJMY010000331.1:0-4674 GCF_041633695.1 Hydrogenophaga sp. | reverse complement strand
TTAAATATTTGATGTGCCGAAGCCGGATCGGATGCCCTTGATAGGTGGAAACCCTCAACCAAAAGACAAGCTTGTTCGCCTGAATTTCATGAAATGATGGGGTTGAAAACCCCGAAGTTGATGAAATGATCAAATCAAGTCGTCAAGTGGCCTGGCTTGCAATGAGCAAGCGGTGCGGTCAAAATATCGAGAATCTGGCCCCGCTGAGCCAGAGGCTTCAGGAGACAGCGTGGATACGAATTTGCATTACCCACCAGACGCCGATTTGCGCAAGCTACTGCGCTTCGAGCCGCGCAGCGGTGCGATCTGGCTGGGCGAGCGGCGCATGTTGCTGTTGCATACGGCGGCACTCAGTGCACTGCGCCAAGACCTGATTACCTCCGTCGGAAGCACCCACACCCGTCGTTTGTTGACCCGCATGGGCTATGCCAGTGGTCGACACGATGCGGAGTTTGCCAACAAGACGCGGGGCGACCGCAGCCCGGAGGAAATGTTTATGGTCGGGCCGCAGCTGCATATGCTGGAAGGCGCTGCGCGCGTGACGCCGCTGCACCTGAAAATGGACATTGCCGCCGGACACTACGAAGGGGAATTCCGCTGGGACGATTCGTGGGAGGCCCATGCGCACCGCCTGGCGTATGGCGTGGTTGAGGAGCCGGCCTGCTGGATCTTGTTGGGCTATGCCAGTGGATACACCAGCGCGTTTATGGGCAAGCTGATTCTTTTCAAAGAGGTGAAGTGCGGCGCCTGCGGACACGACCATTGCCACATCGTGGGCAAGCCCATTGACGAATGGCCCGATGGCGACGCCTATCTTCCTTATTTTGAGGACGACTCCTTGCTGGACAAGATGGACGCGCTCAGTCGACAGGTCGAAGCCCTCAAGACCCGCCTGGAGCCGAGCACCTCAGGGGGGATGTTGATTGGGAATTCGCCTGCTTTTCAACACGCATACGACCTGATGTTGCGCGCGGCCAGCACCCAGGTCACTGTGTTGCTGACAGGCGAGACGGGCGTTGGCAAAGAGCGGTTCGCGCGCGCGCTGCATGCGCACTCGAACCATGCCACCGGGCCCTTTGTCGCGGTCAACTGCGCGGCCTTGCCCGCAGAGTTGATCGAAGCCGAGTTGTTCGGGGTGGAGAAGGGGGCGTTCACCGGGGCTCACGCAGCGCGGGCCGGTCGGTTTGAACGAGCCGACGGCGGCACCCTGTTTCTCGACGAAGTGGGCGATTTGCCCATGGCCGCGCAAGCGAAACTGTTGCGTGTTTTGCAAGAAAGCGAGATCGAGCGCGTGGGTGCGGAGCGTGCGCGCAAGGTCAATGTGCGCGTGATCACTGCAACCAATGTGAATCTAGAAGAAGCCGTTGCGCAAGGCCGTTTTCGCCGCGACCTTCTCTACCGCCTCAACGTCTACCCGGTTTGTATTCCGCCACTAAGGGAGCGTGTTGCCGACATCGAGCCGCTAGCCAACCATCTGTTGGCCAGATTCACCGCGCTGCACAACAAACGACTCAATGGCTTGGGGGATCGGGCCTTGCAAGCGCTGATGCACCACGATTGGCCAGGCAATGTGCGGGAGCTGGAAAACTTGGTCGAGCGCGGTGTGATCCTCGCGGCCCAAGGTACGACCGTGGAGTTGGAACACTTGTTTCCCAATTTGCCAGCGACCCGGCAGGACGGTGTGGACGATCACGGCCGCCTCGCCCACATCGTGCCGGCGAACAGCACGGCGCTGTGTGAACGCATCGTGGACAGCGGGGTGCCAATCGGACAATTGGAGGCACAGGTGCTGGCCATGGCGGTTGAGCGTTGTGGCGGAAACCTCTCCGGCGCGTCGCGGTTGTTGGGACTGACTCGACCGCAACTGGCCTACCGCCTCAAACGTCAGGAATCTGGCGAGGTTTCAGAATGAAGCCTGGAACCGAACTTCCGCTACAAAAGGCGATGTTGCCAATCGATGCCTTCAGCGATCACCTGCTGCGCGCGACCAATGATTCGCCCCGCACCTTGTCAGAACGGGCATATTTCGATCTGCGCCAAGACATTGTGCAAGGTCATCTTGCGCCGGGTGAGCGGCTTCGCGTCGAGCATTTGAAAGACCGCTATGAGGTAGGTGCTGGTACCCTGCGAGAAGCCTTGGCGCTGCTGGTCTCTGATGCGCTGGTCACGGTGGAAGGCCAACGCGGATATCGGGTCAGCGAAATTTCGCTCGGCGACCTCAAGGACCTCACGGACACCCGGGTGATGTTGGAGACAGAGGCATTGCGGCAGTCAATCCGCCATGGATCGGCTCAGTGGGAGACCGAGTTGACCCTTGCTTTTGAGACACTCTCGCAGGCCGAACTCCAGCGAGGTGGTTTGGAACCCAACCATTGGGAGCCCGCGAACAAGCGCTTCCATGAAGCACTGATCGCAGCCCATCGCTCCCCGTGGACCAAGCACCTGCTCAGCATTCTTTACCGCCATGGCGAGCGCTACAGGCACGTCGCCATCCGTATGGGCGCGACTCAGACTGTGCAGCGCAATGTGCACGAAGAGCACACCAGTATTTATGCCGCTGCTGTGGCACGCCAGGAAGCCCGCGCAGCCCTTGCCCTAGAGTCCCACATTCGACTCACCTGTGATCTGCTGTTGCGTCATGCCATCTAGTGCGCCGCTTGAAGCAAGGATCGGCCCCTCACACCCAAACACGCGCTTTCACGAAATAGCTCGAACCGTTCCCTTTAGGGGGAAAAGCGAAATTCAGGGCGGGGTGTTTCGCGATTGCATCCAGTGCACGACACTTGGCCCATAGGTGGACGGCGCTTTTGCAACTGTCTGCATCGCCAACTTGGCCAAATTTTGCGCCGCCAGAGCTTCGATCATTTTCTGTTCGGCTTCAAGCATGACACTGTGAATCGAGCAGACTCCCTCGGTGGCCCAGCGTGGTGCCTGTCCGTTGAAAAGTGCACACCGCACACGGACTTCTTTGCAGTCAAAAAGTGGCTTGACGCCGTCAATGGCATGTACGACATCAAGCACGCTGATCTCATGGGCTGATCGTGCCAGACGAAAACCTCCATTTTTGCCCTCAGTCGAATCTGTTAAACCGGCTCTACGCAACTTGGTGAAAAGCTTGGCAACATAGTCAAAAGGAAGTCCTTGCAGGTCAGCCAAGTCGCGCACGGTGGCAACCCAGACCCCATTTGGTGGTCCGGTGAGGTACAGCAAACAATGCAACCCGTATTCGACGCCAACGCTGATGTGACTCAATCGATTCCCAGTGACTTTGATTCGATTTGAGTATCATAGCCGAGCAGACTATTGCTTATCGAAGATCACCAGATCTTTGTCTTTACTGTCTGTGATAAATATGGCCAGGAGCTTGGCCGACTCGATATCACTTGCATTGTCGCTCTCCAGATGGTGCGCGCCCGGGCCTTCCGTCCAACTCTCACCAGCGCGATAAATCTGCTCCTCGCCATTGTCCAAACGGCTTCGCACCGAGCCTTCCAACACATAACCGATCACAAACGCTTGGCCATGGCGATGCGGGGGCGTCCTACCACCGGGCTGATAGCTGACGACAAGCGCGGTGACCACCTTGCCTGGAACACTGGTGATCGCGTGTGCAAAGGCAGGAACGATAGTTTCACGTGGCGCACTCGGGCCGTGGGCAGATCCCGCACTGGCGGCCATCAGAAGAGCGCAGGCCGCGAGACACTTTTCTATCGTTGGCAATGGGATTCGCATTTTTTTCTCCTGCTTTTGTTCGGAAGTTGATGATACTACGATTTGTGAAATCGTAGTCTACTTTCGAAGCAATTTGGGTGCTTGCATGTTTTGTCTACGACTCATACAATCGTAGTTATGGCGTCAATCGATTCCCACGATAGCGGAGCTGTTTTTGGCGTCAGAAACATGGCGAGCACGTGTGTCGTGACCGTCTCCGTAAGGAACAAACCTAGTCAACAACGTTGGAGTATTGCAATGAGAGAACGCATCTTGGTGGTGGGCGCAGGGTTTGCTGGTATGTGGAGCGCGTTGAGCGCATCGCGTGCTTTGCATCTAGCGAATCGGTCCGACGGGACAGTTGAAATTTTGCTCGTGGCACCCGCGCCTGAGCTGCATGTCCGCCCCCGGTTCTATGAAGCACCCGTAGACGCGATGAAGTCGCCCCTATTGCCGCTCCTCGAGGCAGCAAACGTAAAGTTTCACCAAGGTCTCGTTGAAACGATCCGGACAACGGCACAAGAAATCGACGCGATTGATGCAGAAGGCAACCTGTCTACTATCTCTTATGACAAACTCATACTTGCAGCGGGTAGTCGGCTCTTTCGCCCGGCACTGCCTGGCTTGCACGAACACGGATTGAGTGTGGATCTGTTCGATGAGGCCGTGCAACTCGATGAACACCTACACAAGCTATCTGAATTGCCGCCTACCTCCGCGCGGAACACCGTAGTCGTCGTTGGTGGAGGGTTCAGCGGTATAGAAACTGCAGCCGAGATAGGCGCACGCATGCGCACGATCCTGGGCATAGACACCGATGTCCGTGTGATCATCCTTGAGCGAGAGCACGTGATCGGCCCAGATCTGGGGCCTGGCCCTCGGCCCGTTATCGAGCGGGCTCTTAGGGCCGTCGGCGTGAGCTGCAGGCTTGGCGCCGCGGTTGAGAGTATTGATGTCGGTGGG
>NZ_JBFJMY010000330.1:0-4701 GCF_041633695.1 Hydrogenophaga sp. | reverse complement strand
CGATCAGCCCACGGCGCTCTCCGGGATTTTGGCGATCACCTTGATTTCAAAGTCGAAGCCATACAGCCAGGTCACGCCAATACCGGTCAGGGTCGGGTAGGGGGCATCGCCCCAGTTTTCGCCGACCACGTTCCAGATGCGTTCGAATTTCGATTCGGGGTCGACGATGAACACGGTCACATCGACCACATCCTTAAACGTACAACCAGCGGCTTCCAGGATGGCGTTGAGGTTGGCGAAGGCGAGTGTCACCTGCGCCTCCAGATCGGGTTCGGGCGAGCCATCGGGGCGGCTGCCCACCTGGCCGGAAACGAACAGAAAGCCGTTGGAGCGGATCGCTGGCGAATACCGGTTCTTTTCATACAGCGCCTGGCGCCCGGCGGGAAAAACAACATCGCGTGCAGACATGGGGGTCCTTATTTCTTGAACAACAACAGGGGGTGAAACGCAGGGAAGGGACGGCACGGCGTGCCGGCACCCGCCGCAGTGCAGGGACTTTAGGTG
Source organism: Hydrogenophaga sp. (assembly GCF_041633695.1). Classification (GTDB taxonomy): domain Bacteria; phylum Pseudomonadota; class Gammaproteobacteria; order Burkholderiales; family Burkholderiaceae_C; genus Hydrogenophaga. Next base: position 4,197 of record NZ_JBFJMY010000330.1, on the reverse strand, counting down.
CCCGGCGCAGGAAGATAAACAGGCCCATCGCACAATGACTGTTTGGGCAAGCCAAACAATCTGCCCGCAGTCAGGAGTTGAGATGGACCGTTTTGATGCGATGCAAACCTTTGCGCGCGTGGTGGAAGCCGGCAGCTTCACCAAGGCCGCGCAGACGCTGCAGATGAGCCGGACCACCGCCACCCAACTGGTGCAGCAACTGGAGGCACGCCTGCGCGTGAAGTTGCTGCACCGAACCACCCGCACGGTGCGCGTGACCGAAGACGGGGCGGCCTACTACGAGCGCGTGGTGCGCTTGCTGGCCGATCTGGAAGACGCCGACACCAGCCTGTCCGGCGCATCGACCGCGCCCAAGGGCCGCCTTCGGGTGGACGTGCCCAGCCCGATGGCCCGGCTGATTCTGGTGCCTGCGCTACCGGCGTTCCACGCCCGCTATCCCGACATCCAGCTGGACATGGGCGTGAGCGATCGCGTGGTGAATGTGATCGGCGACAACGTCGATTGCGTCTTGCGCGGCGGTGAACTCGCCGACTCTTCGCTGATGGCCCGGCGGGTGGGCGAACTGCCGTTTGGCGTTTACGCCGCGCCCAGCTATCTGGCGCGCGCCGGTGCGCCTGCCCACCCGAGCGATCTGGAGAACACCCACCACCGCAGCGTGGGTTTTCTGCGCGCGCGCAACGGCAAGGCGGCCCCCATGGTCATGCAGCGCGGCGGTGAGCGGCTGGAAGTGCAAGGCCGCTATGTGGTCGCGGTGGACGACGGCAATGCCTACCTCGCCGCCGGGCTGGTGGGCATGGGTGTGCTGTGTCTGCCCTGCTACATGGCCGAGGCGCACCTCGCCAGCGGCGAGCTGGTGCCGCTGTTGGAGGGGTGGCACGTCGAGGCCATGCCGATGTACGTGGTGTTCCCCGCCAACCGGCATGTCAGCGCCAGGCTGCGGGCGTTCATCGACTGGGTGGTGAAACTCATGGCGGTGCACGCGCCGATGGACGCACCGCGCCCGGTGTGAACAAATCGGTATGAAGAGGTCGAATCGGTAGGGCGCTCCAAAGGCTGAGCGAGGCCGGAAAATGCGCGGCACGAGCAGAGGGCAAAGGCCATGGAGGTCCACATCCCTTTGCGGACTTCCTACAATCCACACCATGACCGCTCCAACCTACACCCGCGCCCAGGCACTGCCTGAAATCCTCAAGAACCGCATCGCCATCCTCGATGGCGCCATGGGCACCATGATCCAGCGCTTCAAGCTGGACGAAGCGGCCTACCGGGGCGAGCGCTTCAAGGACTTCCACAAAGACGTGAAGGGCAACAACGAGTTGCTGAGCCTGACCCGGCCCGACGTGATCCGCGACATCCACGAAAGTTACCTGGCCGCGGGCGCCGATCTGGTCGAGACCAACACCTTTGGCGCGACCACGATTGCGCAAGACGATTACGACATGGCCAACCTCGCCCGCGAGATGAACGTGGCCTCGGCCCGCCTCGCCCGCGAAGCCTGCGACAAATATTCCACGCCGGACAAGCCGCGCTTCGTTTGCGGCGCCTTGGGCCCCACGCCCAAAACGGCGAGCATCAGCCCCGACGTGAACGACGCCAGCCTGCGCAACGTCACGTTTGAACAATTGCGCGCCGCGTATTACGAACAGATAGAGGGGCTGGTGGAGGGTGGCTCCGACGTGCTGCTGGTCGAAACCATTTTTGACACGCTCAACGCCAAGGCCGCGCTGTTCGCCATCGACGAGTATTTTGAAAACACCGGCGAGCGCTTGCCGGTGATCATCAGCGGCACCGTGACCGACGCTTCGGGCCGCATTCTGAGCGGTCAGACCGTCACCGCCTTCTGGGCCAGCGTGCGCCACATCGAACCGCTGGCCGTGGGCCTGAACTGCGCCCTGGGCGCCACGCTGATGCGCCCCTACATCCAGGAACTGGCCAAGGTCGCGGGCGATACCTTCATCAGCTGCTACCCCAACGCCGGCCTGCCCAACCCCATGAGCGACACCGGCTTCGACGAAACGCCGGACGTGACCAGCCGCCTGCTGCGCGAGTTCGCTGCAGAAGGCCTGGTGAACATCGTGGGCGGCTGCTGTGGCACCACGCCGCAGCACATCGAAGCGATTGCCCAGAGCGTGTCGCCGCAGACGCCGCGCACCCTGGGCAAGAATGTGTTCTACAAAGAAGCGGCCTGAATAGCGACAGGCGCCCAGCCCATGGCGGGTCTGAGCGCCTTGTTGGCTTACTTGGTTTTGCCGCCGAAGTAGATATAGCCGTCGGACTTGGCGCTGTTCATCGCAAGGACCAGTACCTTTTGCGACTCCGGGTCGTACACCGCGATGCCGTTGGTCTGGGTACCGTTGCCCAGCGCGCAGCTGCTGCCGGTGAAGGTCATGGAGACGTTGAAAATGTTCTTGCCACTGGGGCGCGGCGCGACGGTTCCGGCGGCCGAACATCCCATGGAGCCGGGTGTGGACACGGCGCCTGCTGGTGAGATGGTCACGGTAATGGATTGGACCGAGCTGTTGCCCGATACGCCACTTCCGCTGTAGCTACCGGTCAGCGCAGCCAACGAAGGTGCAGTGTCGTAGTCGCTGTCGTAGGTGCCGTTCAAGGTCGTGCCGCTGGCGCTCAGGCTGATGCTGGTTTTGGCCGTAAAGCTGCCGCTGTAGCTCGCGGTGGTGACGGTGCGTGAAGGGATGTTGAAGTCCCGGCCTGAACCAGAGAGCTTTCCGCCACTGGATGTGGTGTTGCCGTACAAGGCCCCGGCGATCGAATCGCCCGACGTGTAGGCACCCCAGGTCTCGCCGTTTTCAAGAATGGCCAGAAACACTTCGGCGCCGGAAGACGCGGTTCCGCCCCAGAACCCTTCTGCAGTCGGGCCCGCAGCAGGCGCCGCGGTGTCGTCGCCACCGCCACCGCAAGCGGCCAAAAGTACGCTGACACACGCTATTGAAATGAGTTTTTTCATGGCTTTCTCCCTGGGTGTTTGTGAAATGGCGGGCCTGCTTGGCGCCGCCAAGCGCATCATAATGTAATAAAAAGTATTCGAAGAATTCCGCATGCCGGCCGAAAAGTAGGCTGTGTGGACGCCATCGGGCGTTGATCGCCCATGCGCCGCTGAGACCCATGGGGTCGTGGGTCAAGCGTTTGAGATGAGTGGCGCGCTGCGCTGGCGGGCGTAGCAGACGACGCCGTTCGGCTAACCGCTTGTGCGGCCAGGCGCGCGCTTCAGCGGTAGCGCGCGGGTGTGGGAGCCAGGGCTTCGATTTCTTGCTGCAGGGTCTGCACCAGCTGGCTGTAGAGCTTGATCTTGTCGCCGCTCTCGCGCAGCCGCTCGGCCAGGCGCTGGGCCACGGCGGTCATGAGTGTGGCGGCGGTGGTGGGTTGTTCGCGGATCAGGGTTTCCAGCGCTTCGCGGGTGAGCACGGCGCAGCGCACTTCGGTGCTGGCGGTGCAAGAGGCCGAGCGCGCCGCGCCGTCTACCAGCGCCACTTCCCCGATCAGGCTGCCCGGCCCGAGCACGTTGACGGTGATGGGACTGGTGCGGCTGGCCACCAGGCTTTCGACCGTGATTTCACCGCTGAGCACCAGCACCATGAAGCCGGTGTCGGACGCGTCGCCCTGGCGGATGATGACGTCGCCCACGCGGTACAACCAGGGGCGCATGAAGCCGACCACAGTGCTTGCCTCGGCTTCGCTGAGCTGCATCAACGCGGTGGGCGCGCGCAGCAAGCGGGCGGCGTCGCGCGCGCTGGTGGAGTCTTTCACGGCGGCTTCGCGTTCGGCCGGCAGAAGCGATTCCGGGCCTTGGCGTTCGCGCCGGGGTCCAAAGAGTTTGTCGAACAAGGCCATGCGGGGCGGTGGGGTGGTGGGTACGCGGGAGCGGTGTGTCACAAATGGCGGGTGGAAATCTCGGGCCATTGTGACGCGCTTCGGGCGGCCCGGGGCGCTGGCCCCCCGAGCCCGGGGTTCAGCCGGGCAGCGGGATGAATTCCTCTGCGTCGTCCGGTGGCATGGGAAAGCGGCCCGCTTTCCAGTCGGTCTTGGCCTGTTCGATGCGGTCCTTGCGCGACGACACGAAGTTCCAGAACAGGTGGCGCTCGCCCAGCGGCTCACCGCCAAACAGCATCACGGTGGCCGCGGTGCGCGCGTGCAGCAGCGCGTCGCGGTCGTCGCCAAACACCAGCAGTTGGCCCGGCT
>NZ_JBFJMY010000329.1:0-4704 GCF_041633695.1 Hydrogenophaga sp. | reverse complement strand
GCTTCTTGAGGGTGAACAGGCCTTCGGTGTAGGTGTCAGCGCCGCGCATGAGGGAGTCGTTTCGAGGTGACGGGATGTGCCCCTACTGTGCCACGACACACCGTTTCGAGCGACTTGCCTATGAGGTATTTCAGCAGCCTGCTAGGTCATCGCCCTCCGGCTTCCCGCCTCGGTGGGAACAACCTATTGCAACTCAACACCTAGTGCATCAACACGCAAGATTCGGAACGTAATGTCGACTGAGCTTCTGATCTGCGTCCTGACGGGTGAACGTCCACCCGATGGTTCTCTGTGCGACGTCACGGGCCTGCTGCCAGGCGTCAACCTCGCATTGCAGGCGGTTTCGGCTTTCAACTCGCCGGTCCAGACATTGACGACTGAGGATACCGATCTCGATCTCCGCCAATTCAGCCAACTCGCGTGCTTGGGCGTGTAGTGGAACTGCACTCGGCGCAAGAGCTTGTTCGCTGCACGTTTGCCCAACACGTCGTCAAAACATCTTCTGAAGTGGATGTTCAGGTTGTCGAGCACCAGATGAACGCGGCGAGCCTTGGCATACGTGTGGGTCAGCAAGTCGCCGACGAAGACCACGAAGTCGGCCTTGCCCCGTCGCTCTGTGACCGAGACGGTCCGCTGCCCGGCTTTGGGCTCTACGGCCACGAACAGATTGGTCGTGCCGTTACGCGCCTACTCGTAGTCCACTTTTTCGGGGCTGCGCGAGTTCATCGGCAGTGGTGCACGACTGTGACCGATGAGTTGCAAGCTCTTCTCGTCGATGCAGATGACCGGCTCTGAGCGCGACATCGGCCGCGCGTACAGCTCAAGCAAGGCGTACATGCGACTGCGGTACTCCTCAGTCAACGCGCCAATGCACCACCTCAGCTTGCGCCAGGGCTTGAGATGTTTTTTTGAGCATGCGCCGCACGGTTTCTCGGCTCACGTTGGCCATGCCGACTTCCTGCCGAGCCGCCCGTTCGAGTTCCACCATCGTCCAGCGCTGCCGGCCCGCAGGCGGCGTCGAACACGCCAGCGCCGTCACTCGCGCTTCGTCGTCTGTGTCGTACTGGCGTGGCCGCCCCCAGCGTGCTACGCCGAAGACCGCCAACTCCACACCGCCTTGAAGATTCGCTGCGCGCGTATGCCACACAGCCGTGCGCCCTATTCCCAGTACCGCCATGATCTGGGCCTCTGGCACGCCCCTGTCCAGTGAGGCCAAAACATGAGCCCGATTGACCTCTCTCGCTTGGTGCGCCCCTTTGCTGCGAATCTCGTCCACCAGCGAGCGATCCTCGTCGGTCAAATGCAACTCCGTCTGCCTCATGACAACACCTCCAAGCATCAAGTAAATCGTCGGCCCTGATTTATTCAAATCCGATCCCAGACAGGGCGCTGTGCAGGTCGGGTGAGAGCTCGAGTGGACCAAGAGTCCAACGCGTGTTGCCATTTCAGTGACAAGCTCGCTACCGAGCACAGGCGCAAATAAAGGCTTTGCAAGAAGATGATGCCCTTGCGGGCGATCATGCGCAGCAGCCAGCGGATGTTGTAGCCCGCCGCACACAGCACCGAATGCAGCCGGTCGCCGGCTTCTCCCTTGAGGTGACAACGGTCCATGCGGTGATCGGCTTTGAGGTGGCCGATGATCGGCTCAATGGCCTGACGACGCCTGAGCTCGCGTCGCTCTTGCTCGCTGATCCGCTTGGCCTTGCCCCGGTGCAGGATATGCACATCCGGGTTGTGCGTCCACACCCCGATAGCCCAGATCAACGAACGCCGTCGCTGGCTTTGACCGGCTGTCTTGCATCAGGATGCTCGCCTGCTCCAGTTGCTCGTTGAGGGTGTGGCCGTCGTAAGGGTTACCTTGGAAGGCTCGTGAGCCCACGATCAGGTTGCCCTGCAGCGTGCTGGCAATGCCCACCTTGACCCCGAACTCGTAGGGCGTTCGGGCCTTGCCCTTGCTGATGCAGTCCACCTCGGGCGCATGCCAGGCGTAGAGCTTGGGCTGTCCATCCACCGCTTTGCGCTGGCCGCTCTGGGCCACGATGCGATGGGCCTTGTTCAAGGTCTCGCCCAGTGCTTCGCGCACTGCCGCCCCGATGGCACTGGCCTTGCGGTCGATCTCGCGCTGCAGGCGAGCGACGATGGTTCTCTGGCGTTTGATGGTGCGGCGCATGCGCTTGAATTGCCGGGCATGGGCATAGCGCCCGGCCTAGCGGCTCAGGTCCCTGCCTTCCTTGGCAAAGGTCTGCTTCAGATCAATGCCCGTCTCCTTGGCCGCCTGGACCAAATTCAACCGGGCGGTCTCCAGCAAACGGCTGTCGGTGGGATGGGCAATCGCCTTGTGCTGCACCGTGCTGTCCACGATCACGCGGGAGGGCTCCTGCGGTTTGATCAGTTTGAGTTAGACGGCCACGTTGATGGTCTGCGCCAGCAGTTCTTCCACACCTTCCTCGCCCAACAACTGACGGAACTTGACCAGGGTGGTGCCGTCGCGGGGCTGGCGGTCTTCGTAATAAGCACAGCCCGAGAAGAACTGCCAGCGCGGCGTATCGGCCCAGCGGGCCACCACGCCCTCGTCGGAGTCGTTGAAGGCGTGTTTGAGGTAAAGCAGCGCAATCATGATGCGCAGCGGCACGCGAGGGCGCGCTGCGTTGCTGGAAACAGCAGCGCGCTGTACCTGTTCACCGAAGAGGTCCAGGTCGGGCATGGCCACACCGGCGCGGCCTTTGTGAGAGAAGACCTGGGCCACCCACGCTTCGATCTCCTGCCAGGGCATGCGCGAGGCCAGCACGGCCAGCGGGAGGCGCAGGTCGATCATGTGGTCGATGCGCGAACGGAAAAATCGTCGGTGGCGGGGCAGGCAAACATCACTGCAGAACTCCCAGAAAACTGCCCCTATTGGAATTCAAACTGGGAGTTCTGGATATCTGCAATCACCCCACAAACCAAGTGTTCATGCGGGTTCTGGAGGTTATTCAGGGACGACTGAATCAAGTAAATCAAGTAATGGTGACGAGATTGTATTTATGTTCCGTTACTTACCTGTCAATGTACTAGTGACGAGGCCGGTCACCCGCTAACGTGATGCGGTGCATGACCCGGCGGAAGCCGTGGTAATCGTTGACCGGGTAGTGGTGCGTGCAGCGGTTATCCCAGAGCGCCAGGGAACCCACCAGCCAGCGGAAGCGGCAGGTGAACTCTTCCTTCTTCTGGTGCGTGAATAAAAATTGCAGCAGCGGCGCGCTCTCCTCTTCGGTCATGCCGGCGAAGCGCGCGGTATGGGCGCAGTTGACATACAAAGCCTTGCGACCGGTTTCCGGATGGGTGCGTACCACGGGATGTTCGGCCTCGTAATGGGTGTGCTGGTCAGCGCGACCGGCTTCGGCCAGACGGTCTTCGCGGGTGCGTGACACATCTGCCTTGGCCGAGGTGTTGACCGCCACCAAGCCGTCGAGCAGCCGCTGCATCCCCTCCGACAAGGCCTCATAGGCCAGCACCTGGTTGGCAAACAGCGTGTCACCGCCGTAAGGCGGCGCTTCGCGCGCCAGCAGCAGCGTGGCCATCGGAGGCTGCTCCAAGTAGGCAGTATCGCTGTGCCAGACGCCGCCAAAGTTGACTATTTCGTGCGCCAGCTTCTTCACTTCGATGATGACCGGAAAGCCCGGGATGCCGCTGACAAACGGGTATTCCACCGGCGTGCCAATGGCCTGGGCGAAGGCCAGGAACTGCCCGGGCGTCAGCGGCTGGTGGCGCAAAAAGATGACGCCATGCGCCAGCCACGCACTACGCAGCGCCGCCAGGTCATCCTGGCGCAGCGACCGGGACAGGTCAAGCCCGGAGATTTCCGCACCCAGCGCGCCGGCCAGCCGGGTCACGGTCAATGCCGGGGCACTCATGCTGACAACTCCGCATCGGTGAGGAACGGAGCCGCTGCGCCACTGCCCAGCAAGGACGCCAGCGCGCTGGCATCAAAGCCGCATTCGCGCAGTACCGATTCGGTGTGCTCCCCCAGCCGCGGCGCGGGCGCCAGCTTGCTGACGTCGTAACCCACCCATCGCGCCGGCGCGCCAAAGGTGCGCATCACCCCTTCGCTCGGGTGCTCGACCTGGCGGAAGAAGCCCACCGCCGCCAAGTGCGGGTCATCCAACAGTGATTCGACGGTGTTCAGGGGCACCGCCGGCACATCGATTTGTTCGAACAGCGCCATCCAGTGCGCGGTGCTTTGCACGCGCAGCGTCTGGCCCAGAAAGCCGTACACCTCGTCAATGTGGCGGGTTCGACTGGCCAGGTCGGCGAAGCGCGGATCGACCCGCAGATCGTCACGCTCGATGGCGTGCAGAAAACGCTGCCAGTGGCCGTCGTTGTAGACCAGCGCGCAGATGTAGCCGTTGCTGGTTTCGTAGGGTCGGCGCCCGGGCGACAGCAGCCGCACATAGCCGGTGTCACCACTGGGCGGCTCGAAAGTGCGCCCGTAGAGGTGGTCCGACAGCACCACGCTGGCCATGGTTTCGAACATCGGCACGTCAATGCGGCAGCCGCGTCCGGTGCGCTCGCGCCCGTACAGCGCCATGGCCACGCTGTGCGCCGCATGCAGGCCGACCATGCGGTCGGCAATCGTCAGCGGCACGTAGCGCGGCTCGCTCGCCCCGCTTTGCTGCTGCAAGGCGGCAATGCCGACCGCGCCCGGGATCAGGTCGTCATAGGCCG
>NZ_JBFJMY010000328.1:0-4705 GCF_041633695.1 Hydrogenophaga sp. | reverse complement strand
GCACTTCGCGCCGTCACGCTTCCAGACTTCGAGCTTGACGTGGGTTGGGATGACACGCCGTCGCTGCGCGTCCACTTGGACTGGCTGTTCGAAGTCCTCATCGCCCTCAACAGCGACCAGTTTGAACTTGCAAACTGTGCGGAACTCATCGCGCTCGATCCAGGAATCCACGAGATGGAAGATGCCGTTGTACGACCAAATTCCAGGGCGGATCTTTTCGTAGACCCGGACCCGTTCAGGCCGACGGCTTCCGACTTTGGCGGCGTGCGCCGCCGACGCGAACTTTCCGTTTTGTGTGGGTCCGCCGTTCGAGTATTTCAATGGTTGATCTACGACCTTCGGATTGGGGCTCGAAGCACTCTTAGGCATATCGTGGCCTTCGTAGACCAGCGTCGTTCCAGAATCTTCAAGCCGATCGCGATACGGTGCATTCGGTCGCACCGACATGAGTATCACTGAGTGGTTACCGCCGAGGCCAAAGTTCAAGCCTTGCTGAAGACTTGTGCGCTCGCGTTGGCACATCTCGATGTAGGAAATGATGTTATCGCTCACGGTGCCCTTCTTGACGCCCAACTTTAGTGTAGTTCGCGTTTCACCAGATCCCTTCAACGACCGCGAGATAACATGGCAAGACATTTCCAAGAACTGTTTTTATTTTGATGAATTTACACCGGGACACGGCTTGCATAAACAGGTGAATCAAAATTGACAAGCTTCGTGACCGTGCTGCAACGCGTTGCCCGAAAGCAGCTTCGGCCCTAGAAACCCACGATATCACTATAGCCTGCAGACAAAGGGCGGATGTGCAATAGACAAGTTTTTGCCGAATCCGCCTGAATCCTGTTGCCACGCAATTCAGGGCCGCCAATAGTGGTAACTCCAAACCGTCTCCAACCCAACACGCCGATACAACGCCAGCGCCGAAGTGCTGCTCTCGTGCACCTGCAAATACATGCGCTTCACACCCCGCGCTCGGGCTTCCAGCGCCATGGCCAGCAACACCTTTCCTGCCAACCCTCTTCCGCGCTGGCGGGCTTCGGTGCGCAAACCGTGCAGGCCCAGCCAGCCGTGGCCAAAAGACGCGGCGGCGCAGGCCAGGGTCTGGCCGCCGCCCAAGCCCATGCGCAGGCTCACAAAGCGCGTGCCCTGCGCGCGGGCCAGCGAGGCGGCGCGGCTGGCGCCGTCCACCGGGTCGAAGCCTTCGCCCAAGAACATCGCCATCCAGGCGGCATCGGGGCGCTCGTCCAGCGCCACGCCTTCGGTGCCCAAGTGGCTGAGCGCGGCGATCACCTTGTCGATGCGCCCCACCTGCGTCAGCGTGGGTTGGTCGTGCGTGAAACCCAAAGCGAGCAAGTGGGAGCGCAAGGCATCGAACGCGGGCAGGTCGGGCACTCTGAGCACGGGCTGAAAACCGTTGGCTCGGTAGGCCTGTGCGATGCGATCTGCGGCTGCGGGGTCCGCGGCCTCGCGGGTCCAAGGCACGGCGCTTTTGGCCCGGCCCACCGTGCCGCTGTCCATGGGCAGCAGCCAGCCGGGCAGTTCGTGCACTTGCTCGGGCGCCACCGCCTGCAAGGTGGCACGCTCCAGCGATTCGATATCGCTTTCGGCCAATGTCATGGCGCTATGCGTTGCTCGCCTGTATGCCCCACTTGGCCAGCGCCGCGTCGTCGCTCACGCGTGCGTCGACCCAGCGCGCCCCTTCGGGCGTCTGTTCTTTCTTCCAGAACGGCGCCTGGGTCTTGAGGTAGTCCATCAGGAACTCACAGGCCTGGAAGCTCTCGCCACGGTGGGCCGAGGTCACGGCCACCAGCACGATCTGGTCCAGCGGCTGCAGCAGGCCCACGCGGTGGACCACGCGGGCGGCGTAAATGTCAAAACGCGCCATGGCCTCGTCGATCATGGATTCAATGGCTTTTTCGGTCATGCCGGGGTAGTGCTCCAGCTCCAGCGTGCTCACGCTGGCCCCGTCGTTGCGGTCGCGCACCGTGCCCACAAAACTGCACACGGCGCCCACGCGTTTGTCGTTCAGGCGCAGCGCCTCTATCTCGGCGTCGAGCTTGAAGTCGTCGGTTTGGATGCGGACTCTGGGCGTTTGCATGTTCGGATTGTGCCAGTGATATCATGCCGCGATGTTCACGCTCGCCGCCACGCCCAACCACCCGATGCCGTGCGGCTTCGGCACGGCTGGCAGCGTTTGCTTCGGCAGCAAGAAATCTAAAAAACCAGAGCTCATCTGACCGGAGCTGTGGTTCCGTCCTCAGATGAGCGATGGAACCACAAGGCAGGCACACACGCCCGCCCTTCCCCGGTACCCCCGCGCATCTGTTGGACAGGTTTGTCCATCGGTCGTTTTTTGTACGGGAATACAGCATGAGACCCTCTATCGATTTTTCGGGGCTTTGGATCCCCTTGGTCACGCCGTTTCACGACGGCCTGGTGGACCACACCGCGTTGACACGCCTGGTCAAACGCTACGCCCCGACAGGCGTTGCGGGTTTTGTGGTTTGCGGCTCCACGGGCGAGGCCGCCTCGTTGGACGAAGCCGAGCAACTGGCCGTGCTGGACACCGTTCTGGCGGCCAGCGACGAGCGCCCGTTGATCATGGGCTTGTCGGGCTACAACCTGCCCCAGACGCTGGCCTGGGTGCGCGCGCTGTGTTCGCACCCCGGGGCCGCCCGGCTGGCCGGGTTGCTGGTGCCGGCGCCCCACTACATCCGCCCCTCGCAAGCCGGGCTGCTGGGCTGGTTCAAAGCCATCGCGAACCAGGCCGCTTGCCCGGTGGTGGTTTACGACATACCGCAACGCACCGGCGTCACGCTCGCACCCGACACCTTGCTCGCGCTGGCCCACCACCCCAACATCCGCGCGGTGAAGGATTGTGGCCATGACGCGGCCAAAACCCAGGCTCTGATTGCGGACGGGCGGCTACAGATATTGGCCGGAGAAGATCAGCAGATGTTCACCACCATGGCCCTGGGTGGTGTGGGTGCGATAGCGGCCAGCGCCCACCTGCACACCGAGCAGTTTGTCGACATGGTGCGCTTGTTGCGCCAAGGCGATCTGACACAGGCCCGTGCGCTTTGGGCGCCGCTGGTGCCGGTGATCGACGCCTTGTTTGCAGAGCCCAACCCAGCGTCGATCAAGGCCGCCTTGGCCAGCGAAGGCTGGCTTCAGAACGAGCTGCGCCCACCCATGGTGGCGGCCCGCCTACCCGCCCGTGACGGGCGGGAAAAAAGCCACTTCGGCGGGTGAGACCAGGGCCGCTGATTCCACGGTCATGGTCTGGTTCAGCGCCACGCGCACGGCCTTGCCACGGGCCAGAGCGTCGGCGTACCCGCCACCTCGGGCGATGAGTTCGTCGCGCAACTCGGCCACCGTGGTGGCCTGGGTGTCCAGGGTTTCCTGTCCCAGGTTCACGGCCTCGCGGATCGAGGCGAAATACCGCAACTGCACTTTCATGACACCGCTTTCATGCAAGCAAATCGTTGAAGGAAACGTAGGGCACCAGTTGCCCGTGGGTGATGGTCTGCCCCGCCGGCTTGTCCACCAGACCGTCGCCCCAGGCGGCCGATGTGAGCACGCCCGAACTCTGGTTGGGAAACAGGTCCAGACCACCGCTGGTATTGCGGCGTACCCGCAGGAACTCGCGGCGCTTGTCTGCACGCTCCACGCTGAAATGGGCCGGGAGCATGAGCGGCTGCCACGCTGGCACGGCAGCACCCTGCAACTGGAGCAAGAAGGGCCGCACCAGCAGCAAGAAGGTCACGAAGCTCGACACCGGGTTGCCCGGCAGGCCGATGAAGTGGCAGGGTTGAGACGCCTGCCCACCGGCACCGGCGTCGCGGCGCACCGTGCCATAGGCAAACGGCTTGCCCGGATTCATGGCGATCTGCCACAGGTCCAGACTGCCCAGCTGTTGCACCGCCGGTTTGACGTGGTCTTCTTCGCCCACCGACACACCGCCGCTGGTGAGGATGAGATCGTGGTGATCGGCGGCCGACTTCAGCGCGGCCAGCGTCGCGTCGCGCTGGTCCGGCACGATGCCGAGATCGCTCACCTCGCAGCCCAGCCGCCGCAACAAGGCACGCAAGAAGAACCGGTTGGAGTTGTAAATGGCGCCGGGCTTCATGGCCTGCGGCGGCACGTCACCCGGCATCACCAATTCGTCGCCGGTGGAAAACAAGGCCACGCGGGGACGACGCAGCACCGGCACATGCGCCAGACCGATGCTGGCGGCCAGACCCAGACCCGCAGCCGACAAACGCGCACCGCGCGCCAGCACCACGGCACCGCGCGCCACGTCTTCACCCGCGCGTCGCACCCATTGGCCCGGCTGGGGAAGCGCTTGTATGTGCACGCCATGGATGTCACCCGCCACCTCCAGCGTGTCTTCCTGCATCACCACCGCGTCGGCCCCGGCGGGCATGGGGGCGCCGGTGAAAATGCGGGCGCAGGTGCCTGCGCGCAGCGGCTCGCCCGCATGCCCGGCCGCGATGCGCTGGGACACCGGCAACACCGTGCCAGCGGCGAGCACATCGGCCACGCGCACGGCGTAGCCGTCCATGGACGAATTGTCGTTCGGTGGCACATGCAGGGCCGACACCAGGTCTTGCGCCAACACGCGGCCATCGGCATCGAACGTGGCCACGGATTCGGCCTCGGTCAACGGCAGCGCATGCGCCAGCAAGGCGCGCAGCGCCTCGTC
>NZ_JBFJMY010000327.1:0-4770 GCF_041633695.1 Hydrogenophaga sp. | reverse complement strand
TTCTTCATCCTGCGGCAATCAGGTCGTAGACGGCGTCTTCGCTGCTGCCCGCAGGCAGCTCGCCCACCTTCTGGCGGTCGCGAAGCACCACGATGCGGTGCGCCACGCGCACCACTTCGCTCATTTCGGAGGAGATGAAGAGCACCGCCATGCCCGCCTGCGCCAGCCGCAGGATTTGTTCCATGATTTCCTGCTTGGCGGCCACGTCGATGCCGCGCGTGGGCTCGTCCAGGATCAGCAGGCGCGGCTCGACGGCGAGCCAGCGCGCCAGAATGGCTTTTTGCTGGTTGCCGCCCGAGAGCAGGCCGATGGGCGTGTCCACGCTGGTGGTCTTGATGCCCAGCATCTGCACATAACGTTCGGCCAGCGCCGTCTGTTCGGCGCGCGAGAGGCAGCGGCCCACACCCAAGCGCGCCTGCAGCGCCAGCGCGATGTTTTCGCGCACCGAGAGTTCGGCCACGATGCCGTCGGTCTTGCGCTCTTCCGGGCACAGGGCCATGCCGTGGCGGATCGCGTCCATGGGGTTGGCGAACGTGACGGTCTGGCCATCGATATGCAGCGCACCCCGGTCGGGGGCGGCCAGGCCAAACAGCAGCCGCGCCAGCTCGGTGCGGCCCGATCCCAGCAGGCCGGCCAGGCCCACCACCTCGCCCGCGCGCACCTGCAGGTCCAGCGCTTGCAACTGACCGTTCTGGCCCAGACCTTCGGCTTGCAGCAGCGCCGGGGTGGCCGGGTCGAACACCGGGGCCTGCGTGGCTTCGGTGGAGGGCGCGGCCAGCTCCCGCCCCAGCATGGCCGCGATCAGGGCCTGGGGGCCCAGTTCACCCACCGGCCACTCGCCGACCCAACTGCCGTTGCGCAGCACGGTGATGCGGTCCGACACCGCGTACATCTGGTTCAGAAAGTGGGTGACGAAGACGATGGCCAGGCCTTCGTCGCGCAACCGGCGCAACACCTGGAACAGCTTCTGTACCTCGTCGTCGTCCAGGCTCGAGGTCGGTTCGTCCAGGATCAGCACCCGCGACTCGATGCTGAGTGCGCGCGCGATCGCCACCAACTGCTGCACCGCCACCGGGTAGTCGGACAGCAGACGGGTCACGTCGATGCCCAGACCGATGCGCGCCACCAGTTCGCGGGCACGCGCGTTCAGCGTGGCCCAGTCGATGCGAAAGCCCTGCGCCAGGCCGCAGCGCGGGTAGCGTCCGGCAAAGATGTTTTCCGCCACCGAGAGATTGGGACAGAGGTTGACCTCCTGGTACACGGTGCTGATGCCCAGGCGTTGCGCGGCCAGAGGCGAGTCGGGCCAAGCCGTGGTTTGCCCCCGCGCTGCGCCGTCCAGTTGCATCTGCCCGGCGCTGGCCTCCAGCACCCCGGTGAGCACCTTGATGAGTGTGGACTTGCCCGCGCCGTTCTGGCCCATCAGCGCATGGATCTCGCCCGGGTACAGGCGCAGTTGCACGTCGCTCAGCACAGGAATGCCCGAGAACTGTTTGTGGACGCCCGTGAGCGTCAGCACGGGGGTGGGGTGGGGTGCACTCATCTCAGCTCTTCACGTGGCCGGCGTGCGCACCGCAACGAAGGGAGGTTCCCTGGACCAGGGGCGCCTTGGGTCGGGCTCTGCCGGTCCTAGGCGCCGTCCCAGCCGGAGGCGCCAGAGAGGGGGAGGCTGCAAAGCGGCGCAGGGGGTGTTCCATTTTTCAGGCTTTGTTCTTGTTGTAGACATCGACCAGCACGGCGGCGAGCAGCACCACGCCCTTGATGACCTGCTGGTAGTCGATGCCGATACCGAGGATGGACATGCCGTTGTTCATCACGCCCATGATGAAAGCGCCGATCACCGCGCCCATCACCTTGCCCACGCCGCCCGAGGCCGAGGCGCCGCCGATGAAGCAAGCGGCGATCACGTCAAGCTCGAAGCCCAGGCCCGCCTTGGGCGTGGCGGTGTTCAGGCGGGCGGCAAACACCAGGCCGGCCAGCGCCGCGAGCACACCCATGTTGACGAAGGCATAGAACGACAGGCGCTCGGTCTTGATGCCCGAGAGCTTGGCGGCCTTTTCGTTGCCACCCAGGGCGTAGACGCGCCGGCCGATGGTGGTACGGCTGGTCACGAAGTCGAACAGCACGATCAGCAGCGCCATCACGATCAGCACATTGGGCAGACCCTTGTAGGACGCCAGCAGGTAGGCGAAGTAGATGAGCAAGGTGGCGAAGACGGCGGTCTTGATGAGGAAGAAGGCCGTGGGTTCGGCGTGCACGCCGTGCCGCAGGCGATTGGCCCGTGCACGCACGCCGGCCACGGCCAAGGCGGCGGCCACGGCCACGCCCAGCAGCAGCGAGGTCAGGCGCAGGCTCTCGCCCTGGAACGGGTCGGGGATGAATCCCGAACTCAGCATCTGGAAGGCGTCGGGGAACGGCCCCACCGACTGCCCCTCCAGCAGGGCCAGCGCCAGACCCTTGAACACCAGCATGCCGGCCAAGGTGACGATGAAGGCGGGGATGCGTGAGAAGGCGACGAACCAGCCTTGCACCGCACCGATCAGGCCGCCGCAGAACAGGCACACCAGCGAGGCGGGGATGAAATGCCAGTTGAAACGCACCATCAGCACGGCGGCGAGTGCGCCGATGAAACCGCACACCGAGCCCACCGACAGGTCGATGTGGCCGGCCACGATCACCAGCAGCATGCCCAGCGCCATGATGACGATGTAGCTGTTCTGCAGCACCAGGTTGGTGAGGTTGAGCGGCTGCATCAGTGTGCCGTCGGTCATGTACTGGAAGAAGCCCATGATGGCCACCAGCGTGATCAACATGCCGTACTCGCGGAAGTTGTGCTTCAGGTGGTCGAGCGGCGACTTGCCAGGGTTGCCGACGGCTTCGACGGGCGGCGCGCCAGTGGCGTGGGAGGTGGATGTGCTTGTCATGTTGCTCATAGGATTTATGGATTGCGCGGCGCGCCCATCGCAGCCGAAGAGGCGAAGCGACGCAAGGGGTGCTTCTTCATCTAATTGGCTTTCACGATCGCTCGCATGATCTTTTCCTGGGAGGCTTGCGCCGTGGGCATTTCGGCCACGAAGCGGCCTTCGTTCATGACGTAGATGCGGTCCGAGATGCCCAGCAGTTCGGGCATCTCCGAAGAGATCACGATCACGCACTTGCCCTCGGCCGCCAACTGGGCGATGAGGGTATAGATTTCGTACTTGGCGCCCACGTCGATGCCGCGTGTGGGCTCGTCGAGGATGAGCACTTCGGGCTTGGTGAAAAGCCATTTGCCCAGCACCACTTTTTGCTGGTTGCCGCCCGAGAGGTTGACGGTCTTTTGGTCCACGCCCGAGCAGCGGATGCGCAGCTTCTCGCGGTAGTCCTGCGCCACCTGGTGCTCGCGGCCGTTGTCGATCACGGTGGTGGTCGAGACACCCTGGAGGTTGGCCAGCGACACGTTGAACTGGATGTCTTCGCTCAACACCAGCCCGTTGCCTTTGCGGTCTTCCGTGACATAGGCCAGACCGTGCGCAACGGCTTTCTCTACCGTGCTCACATCGATCGGTTTGCCGTGCAGCAGCACCTGGCCGCTGATGCGGCACCCCCAGGAGCGGCCGAAGATGCTCATCGCCAGTTCGGTGCGGCCCGCACCCATGAGCCCGGCGATGCCCACGATCTCGCCGCGCCGCACCTCCAGGTCTATGCCTTTGATGAATTCGCGCTCGCTGTGCTGCGGGTGGTAGGCGCGCCAGTTGCGCACCTCGAACACCGTCTCGCCAATGTTGGGCTGGCGCTGGGGGTAACGATCGGCCATCTCGCGGCCCACCATGGCCCGGATCACGCGGTCTTCGCTGACCGGCTGGGCGCGGCAGTCCAGGGTCTCGACCGTGCTGCCATCGCGCAGCACGGTGATGGTGTCGGCCACGCGCGAAATTTCGTTGAGCTTGTGCGAAATCAGGATGCAGGTGATGCCCTGGCTTTTCAGTTCGAGCATCAGGTCGAGCAGCGCCTGGCTGTCGGTCTCGTTCAGGCTGGCGGTGGGTTCGTCCAGGATCAACAGCTTGACCTGGCGCGACAGCGCCTTGGCAATCTCGATCAGCTGCTGCTTGCCCACGCCCAGGTGGGTGACCAGGGTCTCGGGCGACTCTTTCAGGCCGACCTTGGCCAGCAGGGCCTGGGTTTTGCTGTGTGCGGCCATCCAGTCGATGACGCCGAAGCGCGCCGTCTCGTTGCCCAGAAAAATGTTCTCTGCGATCGACAGCAGCGGCACCAGGGCCAGCTCCTGGTGGATGATGATCACCCCCAGGTGCTCGCTGTCGCGTATGCCGCCGAAGCGCCGATCCTGGCCTTCGAAGACGATGTCACCGCTGTAGCTGCCATGCGGATAGACACCGGAGAGCACTTTCATCAGGGTCGATTTGCCGGCGCCGTTTTCGCCCACGATGGCGTGGATCTCACCCGCGCGTACCTGCAGGTTCACCTGGTCGAGCGCCACCACGCCGGGAAAAGTTTTGCGGATGTTCCGCATTTCGAGAATCATGATCGAACCGTGTGCGTGAGGGCGGGAAAATGGCTGCACCGCCCGCGCGGCCGAATCGGCGCGCGCGGGGCAGGTGCGTGGTGGCGAGGGCTTACTTGATCTGCGACTCTTTGTAGTAACCGCTGCCGACCAGCACCTTGTTCCAGTTCGAAGCGTCCACCGACACCGGCTTGAGCAGGTAGGAAGGCACGACCTTCACGCCGTTGTTGTAGGTCTTGGTGTCGTTGATCTCGGGTTGTTTGCCCGAGATC
>NZ_JBFJMY010000326.1:0-4791 GCF_041633695.1 Hydrogenophaga sp. | reverse complement strand
TGGAACACCATGCCCACTTCTTTGCGGACCCGGTCGATGGCTTTCACGTCATCGGTCAGCTCGGTGCCATCGACGATCAGACGGCCTTGCTGGTGTTCTTCCAGCCGGTTGATGCAGCGGATCAGCGTGGACTTGCCCGACCCGGATGGGCCGCAGACCACGATGCGCTCGCCCTGGGCCACGTTGAGGTCGATGTCGCGCAGCACATGGAAGTCGTTGCCGTACCACTTGTTGACTTTGTCGAATTGGATGATGGAGTCGGACATGTTCGAGTTCCTTTAACGTGCTTTGCTGGCCGAGAGTTGCTTTTCAACCCACAGGCTGTAGCGCGACATCGAGAAGCAGAAGATGAAATAAATGAGGGTGATGAACAGGTAGGCCTCGATCTTGAACGGCCGCCAGTCGACATCGGAATTGAGCGCCAGCGACATGGCGCCCACCAGCTCGTACAACGAGACGATGGTCACCAGCGAGGTGTCTTTGAAGATGGAGATGAAGTTGCCCATCATGCTGGGCACCGTCATGGCCAGCGCCTGGGGCAATACGATCTTGCGCTGGGTTTGCCAGTACGACAGGCCCAGCGTCGCGGCCGCCTCCAGCTGCCCCTTGGGCAAGGCCTGCAGGCCGCCACGGATGATTTCGGCCATGTAGGCGGCGGCGAACAGCGTGATACCGGCGATCACGCGCACCAGCACGTCGATGGTCATGTCTTGCGGCATGAACAGCGGGAACATGAACGAGGCCATGAACAGCACCGAGATCAGCGGAACCCCGCGGATGAGCTCGATGTAGACCACGCAGACGGAGCGGACGGCGGGCAGGTCGCTGCGCCGACCCAGCGCCACCGCGATCGAAATCGGAAAGGCCAGAAAGATGGACAGCGTGGCCAGCATGACCGTCAGAGGCAAGCCGCCCCAGAGATCGGTTCGCACCGATTCCAGGCCCAGTACGCCGCCCCCCATGAGGGTGAAAAAGACCGCCAGGATGCCGACCCACATGAAGCCCAGCCAGGGCTTCCAGAAGTAGCGTATGCAGCTCAGCACCAGACCACCCAGCATGATGGCCGTGGCCACCAAGGGCCGCCAATGGTCTTCGTAGGGATAACGCCCAAACAGGATGATGCGGTATTTCTCCGTCACCACGCCCCAGCAGGCGCCGGTGCCTCGGGCAGCCTGGCAGGCATCGGCGTCGGCGCGCGCCACCGATTGGAAAATGCCCCAGTTGATGAGACCGGGCAGCACATAGAGCACCAGCCCGGCCACGAACAAGGTGGTGATCGAGCTGCGCCAGTCGGCAAACAGGTTGCGGCGAACCCAGGGAACCAAGCCGGTGGTCTTGATCGGCGAGGGGCGCGCGGTGATGGGGGTGAAGGTGTTGTTGGCCATGGGAATTCCTTTCACCGTTCCATGATGGCCATGCGCTGGTTGTACCAGTTCATGAAGGCCGACGTGGACAACGACGTGGTCAGGTACACCAGCATGATGATGGCGATGCACTCGACCGCGCGGCCGCTCTGGTTGATGGTGGTGTTGGCGATCGACACCACGTCCGGATAACCCACGGCCACCGCCAGCGACGAGTTCTTGGTCAGGTTCAGGAACTGGTTGGTGATGGGGGGAATGATCACGCGCAAGGCTTGCGGCAGCACCACCAGGTTCATGGTCTGCTTCTGGTTCAAGCCGAGCGCCGAAGCGGCTTCACCCTGCCCACGGCTCACCGACTGGATGCCGCTGCGCACCACCTCGGCGATGAAGGCGGCGGTGTAGATCACCAGGCCCATCAGAATGGCCATGAATTCGGGCGTGGCCGCGACACCACCGTCCACCATGAAGGCCAGTTGCTCCGGAATATTCCATTGCGTGGGCATGCCGGCCACCACCCAGCCCAACACGGCAAAGACCACGACCAGCGCGGCCGGTCCCCAGAAGCGGTTCCGGTCTTGGCCCGTGAGCTCAAACATTTTTTGCATGCGCCGGCGCCAAAGCACCGCGCCGATCAGACCCACCACGGCACCGGCCAGTACTTGGGTCATACCGGTGGCCGGAAAGGGGAAGGACAGCCCGCCCTTGCTCAGGAACACCAGCCCGCCCAGGTGGATGGCCTCGTTGGACGGTGGCAGCACTTCGATGAAGATCAGGTACCACATCAGCAATTGCAGCAGGATGGGCACATTGCGGAACAGCTCGACATAGCCGTAGCACAGGCCGCGCACCAAGGCGTTGCGGGAAAACCGGCCCACGCCGATCAGCACGCCCAGTATCGTGGTCAGCACAATGCCAATCACCGCCACTTTCAGGGTGTTGAGCACACCGACCCAGATGGCTTTGCCGTAGCTCTCGCTGGGGTTGTACTCGATCAGGGTTTCGCCGATGTCAAAACCAGCGGTGGAGCCCAAAAAGTCGAAACCACTCTGGATGCCGCGCACCCGCATGTTTTCTTGCAGGTTGTGCCAGAGGTACCACCCGCTGGCGAACACCAGCAACAGGATGATGACTTGAAAAATGAGGCCGCGCGTGGCGCGGCTGTTGAGCGACCACGCTCGCTTTGGTTGGGGTGCTTGGTTGTTCAAGGCTTCCTCGCAGTTCTTGGTGCAAGCGATATGGAAAACACAGCACAACCTACCTTCCCGGGAAGGCGCCGGTGTTGTGGCGAAAAACTCAAAGGCCCCCGACCATGGGTCTGCACAGCGGGCTGCACAAACAGATGGACGAGGGCCTGTGGGGTAGGGCTTAGCGGACCGGCGGGGCGTACATCAGGCCGCCATTGCTCCACAAGTTGTTCAAGCCGCGTGGCAGACCGATGGAGGTCTTGGGACCCACATGGCGCTCAAACTGCTCGCCATAGTTGCCCACGGCTTTGATGGCACGCAGAGCCCATTCCTTGTCCAGACCCAGGTACTTGCCGGTGTCTTCCGTGCCGCCACCCACCAAACGCATGATGTTGGGGTTGGTGCTGCTCTTCATGCTGTCGGCGTTGGCTTGGGTGACGCCATAGTCTTCGGCTTCGATCAGGGCAAAACCGACCCATTTCACGATCGAGAAGAACTCGCTATCGCCTTGGCGCACCACAGGGCCGAGCGGCTCTTTGGACACCAGTTCAGGCAAGATCACGTGATCGGCAGGGTTGGTGGTTTCCTTGGCGCGGATCGAGGCCAGGCCCGAAGCGTCGGTGGTGTAAGCCTGGCAGCGGCCGGCCACGTAAGCGGCGGTGGCGGCTTCGACTTTCTCGAACACGATGGGCTTGAGGTCCAGCTTGTTGGCACGCGAGAAGTCGCTCAGGTTCAATTCGGTGGTGGTGCCCGATTGCACGCAGACCGTGGCGCCTTTGAGCTGCTTGGCGCTCTTGACCTTGAGTTTGACCGGCACCATGAAGCCTTGGCCGTCATAGAAGTTCACGCCGGTGAAGCTCAGCCCCAATGAGGCGTCGCGTGTCAGCGTCCAGGTGGTGTTGCGGGCCAGCATGTCGATTTCACCAGCGGTCAGCGCGGTGAAGCGTTGTTGCGCGGTCAAGGGCACAAAACGCACCTTGTCCGCGCTGCCGAGCACGGCGGCGGCGACGGCGCGGCAGGTGTCCACGTCCATGCCGCTCCACTTGCCTTGGCTGTCTGCAGCGGAGAAGCCGGCCAGACCGGTGTTCACGCCGCAGACCAGTTCACCGCGTTTCTTGATGGCGTCCAGGTCTTTGCCTGCATGGGCTGGCAGGCTGGCGAGGGTGGCCAGGGCACTCAGGCCCAGTGCGGTCAGGTTCAACGGGTTCAACTTCATCAACTTTCTCCAATCGTGTAAAGAGGTGGGTTTGAAGACCAGCAAGGCACCGTTTGGGTGCCGAATTGGCCTGCATTGGGGACATTACTCCCGCGATGCGGAACGGTCATCGGGGTTTACGTGGGCTGGCCATGCAATATATTCATAACGCCATCGAAAACGCCGGATGCTCGCTGCGTACACAGGTTCATGCAAACTTCATGCCGACTTTTTCATGGCGACTTCTGTGTTGTACCGGTCTCTGCCGCGACAGGCGCGTTTTCATCTGCGCCAGCGGACCCGTATGCTTGCCTGAAAAATCGTTCAGGAGACAAATACATGACGGTTACCGACCAGGCGGGCCATCCGCCAATGCCCGAACGTGCGCACCACCGCTTTTGGCCCAAGCGCTTGCCGCACCGGCTCACACCGCCGGTCACGTCGCTGTGGCACAACCTGGCGGTGAACGCCTTGCGGTATCCGGACAAAGCCGCGCTGGTGTTTTTCGACCAGACCACCAGTTACCAAAGTCTGCTCGATCAAGCCGAGCGTTTGGCCGCGCATCTGCACCAACAAGGGGTGCGCGCGGGGGATCGGGTGGTCTTGCTGATGCAGAACTGCCCGCAATGGGTGGTGGCGCACTTTGCGATCTTGCGCGCCAACGCCGTGGTGGTGCCGGTCAACCCGATGAACCGGGCCGAAGAACTCAAGCACTACATCACCGACCCGGATGTGAAGGTGGCCATCGTGGCGGCCGATCTGGCGGGCGAACTGGCGCAGGCCAACACGGCACTGGAGGCCGACCAGCGCTTGCGCCACATGGTGGTTGCGCAATACAGCGATGCCATGGGCGAGCAGGCCCAGGTGCCGGCGGCCTGGCAGGCCTGGCTGTCGGCCACCCACGCGGTGCCCGACCTGCCGGGTGGCAGCGCGTGCACATGGGCACAGGCTCTGGCGTGTTCCGCGCCGCTGCCGCCCTTGACGGTGGGTCCGTCCGATCTGGCCGTGCTGCCCTACCCCAGTGGCACCACCGGCCTGCCCAACGGCT
>NZ_JBFJMY010000325.1:0-4813 GCF_041633695.1 Hydrogenophaga sp. | reverse complement strand
TGCGACGCGTGGTGGTGGAGTACCAACAAGGTTGGCTGGCCGCGCGGGTCGAGGCCAGTGGCAACAAACAGGCGCTGTGGCGCACCGACCCGCGCCAAAGCGGGCACGCGGGTGCCATGGGCGACATCGGTTCCCACGCCGAAAACCTGCTGACCAGCGTGACCGACCTGGCGGTGGAGGCCGTGTGTGCCGACCTCCACGCGATGGGCGAAGGCCGCACGCTGGACGACGATGCCAACCTGCTGCTGCGCCTGAGCGGTGGCGCCAGCGGTGTCTTGATGGCTTCACAGATCTGCACCGGCGTCGAGAACGACCTGCGCCTGCGGATCTTCGGCACCACCGGCTCGCTCGACTGGCAGCAGGAAACCCCGGGCCGGCTGCTGCACGCGCCGTTGGACGGCGCCCCGCGCCTGCTGACCAACGGCTCGGCGGGGCTCAGCGATGCCGCTGCCCGCGCCTCGCGCCTGCCGGCAGGGCACCCGGAAGGCTTCATCGAAGCCTTTGCCAACATCTACCTGGGCGTGGCGGTCGACATACGGGCGCGCCTCTCGGGCCGGGTGGCGGACGTGCTGGAGGCCGATTACCCGCGTGTGGCCGAAGGCGCACGGGGCGTGCGCTTCATCGAGCAAGTGCTGGCCTCTTCGCGCAGTGCTGCGAAGTGGACCCCGGTGGTCTGAACCGGCAGCCAAAAACCGCAGCCCACGCAAGGGCATTGGTTGCCCACCAGGGCACTGTCCATTTCATGCAACTCATAATGTTGCATGAAACAAGACAGCAGACTATCGGGCGTGGTCCACGTGCTCTTGCACATGGCCGAGATGGATGGACCGGCCACTTCGGAGGCGCTGGCGGCGGCGATGCAAACCCACCCGGTGGTGGTGCGGCGCTGGCTGGCCGGCCTGCGCTACGCCGGTTTCGTGGCTTCGGCCAAAGGTCATCGCGGCGGCTGGGTCGTTTCATGCCCCTTGTCGCAAGTGACCCTGGGTGATATCCACCAGGCCCTGGGTGCGCCCGCGCTGCTGGCGGTCGGGCACCGCAGCGAAAACCCCAGTTGTCTGGTGGAGCAGGCGGTGAACGGCGCGCTGGACGAGGCCTACCGCGAGTCCGAGCGCGTGCTGCTGGACCGCCTGGGCGCCGTCACCCTGGCGGACTTGTCGCAGGGCTTTCACCACCACCGCCTGGCCTGCAACGCAGGGGAGCTCGCGCATGTTGAATGACGCAGCAGACGTGATCGTGGTCGGTGGCAGCTAC
This sequence comes from Hydrogenophaga sp., assembly GCF_041633695.1. Classification (GTDB taxonomy): domain Bacteria; phylum Pseudomonadota; class Gammaproteobacteria; order Burkholderiales; family Burkholderiaceae_C; genus Hydrogenophaga. The sequence goes on along the minus strand of NZ_JBFJMY010000325.1, from coordinate 3,562 downwards.
GCCGGTTTGTCGGCCGCCTTGCAGTTGGCGCGGGCGCGTCAGCGCGTGGTGGTGGTGGACGCTGGCCAGCGGCGCAACCGCTTCGCCCGCACATCGCACGGCTTTTTGGGCCAAGACGGGCGTGCCGCCGCCGGCATCGCACAAGACGCGCGCACGCAATTGCTGGCCTACCCGAACGTGCAGTGGCTGGCCGGGACCGCCGTGGCGGCCCAAGCACAAGAAGAGGGTTTCGTGCTGACCACCGCAGAACAAACGCTGCGCGCCCAACGCCTGGTGCTGGCTCTGGGTGTGGTCGACGAACTGCCCGCCATCGAAGGTCTGGCCGAGCGCTGGGGCCAAAGCGTGTTCCATTGCCCGTATTGCCACGGCTACGAGCTGAACCAGGGCCGCATCGGCGTGCTGGCTTCGGGCGAGATGTCGCTGCACCACGCCATGTTGTTGCCCGACTGGGGCCGGGTGACCCTGTTTCTCAACCGCAGCTTTGTACCCGACGCGGCACAGCTCGCCGCGCTGGCGGGCCGTGGTGTGGTGCTGGAAGAAACGCCGGTGGTGGCGCTGGTGGACCAGGCCACCCTGCTGCTGGCCGATGGCCGCCAGGTGGTGCAAGACGGCTTGTTCACCCTCACCCGCACGCGGCTGGGCAGCGCCTTGCCCGAGCAACTCGGTTGCGCCCTGGAGCAAGGGCCTACCGGCAGCTACATACGCATCGGTGCGACCATGGAGACCACGGTGGCGGGCGTGTTCGCCTGCGGAGACGCGGCGCGCGCTTTTGGCAACGTGGCGATCTCGGTGGGAGACGGTGCCCTGGCGGGCGCGTCTGCGCACCGCTCCTTGATTTTCAGCTGACAAGGCTGCGGTAGCACCCCGTTGTCAGGGGTCTCAGCGGTAGAAGGCCTCGACCTTGCCGGTGAGCTTGATCAGCAGCGGGTTGCCCTTGCGGTCGCGCGTCTTGCCGGCCGGTACCCGGACCCAGCCTTCGCTGATGCAGTACTCGTCCACGTCCATGCGCTCCTGGCCATTGAAACGGATGCCGATGTCGTGTTCGAACACGGCGGCCACGTGGTGGGGGCTGCGTGCGTCCACACACAGGCGGTCGGGCAAGGGGGGGCGGGGAATGGCTTCGGTCATGGTGGCGGGTTCGGATGGACGCTGGGACAGCCCGGGCGATGGCCGCCGGACGTGCCCGCATCTTAGACGACGCGCCAAGCAAGCACGCCAGCGCCAGCGACGCCGGTCTGCGCCTGCCGCCGCCTGGCTGCGTCCTCGCCGGGTTTGCACGACCGGCTGAAGCGGTTCTGAATCCAGCGGCAGACCGACGCGGCACAGTGCCGTGGATTGGCACACTCCTTGCATCTCATCTTGGATACAAGATTGGATGCTCAAACATGGTGCACACCACAAACCCCGCCAAATCGCCGTCCAGCCCAGCGCGCCACGCCGCTGGCGGCCATGCGCCGCAAGCCTGGATCACGCGTCTGGAGCAGCCCTTGCAGCACGGTCAGACCGGGCCTTTGGCTGGCTTGCGCTTTGCTGTCAAAGACAACATCGACGTGCGCGGTTTGCCCACCACGGCGGGCTGCGCGGCCTTTGCCTACACCGCGACGCAACACGCCACCGTAGTGCGCCGCCTGCTCGAAGCTGGTGCATGCCTGGTCGGCAAAACCAATCTGGACCAGTTTGCCTGCGGTCTGAACGGCACCCGCTCGCCCTATGGCGCCGTGCCCAACGCCTTCGACCCGGCCTATGTGAGCGGAGGTTCCAGCTCGGGATCGGCCTATGTGGTGGCCACTGGCCAGGTGGACTTTTCCCTGGGCACCGACACCGCTGGCTCGGGCCGGGTGCCCGCGGGTTTGAACAACATCGTCGGCTTGAAGCCCACCAAGGGTTTGATCAGCGCGCAAGGCGTGGTGGCGGCCGCGCAGAGCGTGGACTGTGTTTCCATCTTCACGCGCGATGTGGCCTTGGCTGCGCGCGTGCTGCAGGTGGCCATGGGTCCGGACGCGCAAGACCCGTATTCGCGCGAGCTGGTGCCCACGACCCGTGCCCTGCCGCCGGTGTTCCGTTTTGGTGTGCCCTCGGCCTTGCAATTCCACGGCGACGAACTGGCCGAAGCCGCGTTTGCCGACGCCGTGGCACGCCTGCAGGCGCTGGGCGGCAAGCCGGTGCAGATCGACTTCGAACCGCTGGCCCAGGCGGCCGAACTCTTGTACGACAGCGCCCTGGTGGCCGAACGGTATGCCGCCATCCGGCGCTTTTTCGATGCCCACGAAAACGAGGTGATCGAGCCGGTGCGCAGCATACTGGCGCGTGGCCGCGACTACAGCGCGGCCGATCTTTGCGACGCCCAGACCCGCCTGCGCGCGCTGGGCCAGCAGGCGGCTCCCCTGTGGCAAACAATGGACGTGTTGCTGGTGCCCACGGCGCCGACGCACTACACCGTGGCCGCGATGCAGGCCGAGCCGGTGGTGCTGAACCGCCACCTCGGCGCCTACACCAACTTCGTCAATCTGCTGGACTACGCGGCGCTCGCGGTGCCCAGCGCGATCCGGCCCGATGGCCTGCCGTTCGGCATCACCTTGATCGGCCCGTGTGCCAGCGACTGGGCTTTGGCCGATCTGGGCCAGCGCTACCACCTGGCCACCGAACTCACCCAAGGCGCCACCGGCGACGCCCTGGCCGAGCCGCAGCCCATCGCAGGCTTGCGTGCGGACCCGGTGGTGCAGGTGGCGGTGGTGGGCGCGCACCTCTCGGGCATGCCGCTCAACAGCCAGCTGCGCGAACGCGGTGCCCGTTTGCTGCGCACGGCTGAGACCGCTGCGCACTACCGCTTCTACGCCCTGCCCGGCACGGTGCCACCCAAGCCCGGCCTGCTGCGTGTGCCCGATGGCACGGGCGCACCGATTGCGCTCGAAATCTGGGAAATGCCCACCGCGCACTACGGCTCCTTCGTGGCTTTGATCCCGGCACCGCTGGGCATCGGCACGCTGGAACTGGCCGACGGCAGCCGCGTGCAAGGCTTTGTTTGCGAGGCCCTGGCCACGCAAGGCGCGCAAGACATCACCGGTTTTGGTGGCTGGCGCGCCTACATCGCATCGCTCCAGTCTTGAGTGCCCAGACCAGAACCGATCCCACCGTTCACATCCGTTTTTTCAACCTCCAGGAGAGCGCCATGACCCGCACCACTTCATCTTCATTGCCCACCACCACCGACGCGGCACGCCGCCGTTTGTTGAAAGCCGGTGTGGCCACGGCAGGCCTGGGCCTGATCGGCGCACCGGCCCTGGTGCGGGCGCAGGGGGGCCCCACGATCCGGGTCGGCTACTGGCCGATCGCGGCCGGCCTGCCGTTCTATTCGGCGGTGGAGCTTGGCTACTTCAAAGAAGCCGGCCTGAACGTGGAGGTGCTGCGTTTCGCCGGCGCGCAACAAATCATGGAAGCCATGCTGGCCGACCGCTGCGACGGCAGCGCCAACGGCACCGGTTCGGCCAACATCGCTGTGGGCGAGATCGCGGCGCCCGGCACCTTCAAGATCTTTTGCTCCAACCCCAGCAACGCCAAGAAC
>NZ_JBFJMY010000324.1:0-4817 GCF_041633695.1 Hydrogenophaga sp. | reverse complement strand
CGCTGGGTGCACGGCCGGTCGTGCTGCTGCTCATGACACCCGATCTGCTGGGTGCCCGGCTGGCCTCGGGTGCGCGCCGCATCGACCAGGCGGACGACCCGATCCGCGGGGAACTGCTCACCGCACAGCAACGCGGTGCCTTGATCATTCCCCTGCTCACCGAAGGCATGCAGGCGCCGAACGCCGAGAGCTTGCCCGAGGCGCTGCGTTTTCTCGCGGAACCCCATGCGCTCAAGCTGCGCACCGAGGACTGGGCCAACGACCTGAAAAAGCTGGTAGACGACCTAGAGGCGCAAGGCGTGGAGCGGGTCCAGGAAACGATGCCCCCGAACGACCACCGGGACCAGCCCGCCCCGCCCAAACGCCGGTGGCCTGTGTACCTGGGCAGCGGCCTGGTGCTGCTGGTCATATTGGCCAGTCTGGACATGGAAGAAAACGGTGTGCCCACCGAACGCCCGATGGCCGCAACCGAAACGACACCCACCACCCACGTGCAGCCCGCCGAAACCCACCCCGCCACACAGGCGGCGATGACGGCGGAGCTGTCGGGCGCCTGGTGGTCCATCGACAGCCAGAACCGGCGCACCGGTGTGCGTTTGCTGGTGCGCGACCAAGAAGCCGAGTTGCGCAGCGATCCGATCCCCGTCGCGTGGTACCCGGAATGGCACGCCTTCGCCCAGCGGCTGCTCAGCTCACAAGGCGTGGTCATCAACCAGGTGGTGTATGTGGCGCAGGGCGAACGCTTTCTGAACAGCTTGAATCTGCGCTTTGAAGTCTTCAGCACCGAGGGCGTGGGCCCGCTGGACACCGGCAGCTTCACACTCAACGTCAGCCCCGATGGCCGCGAAATACATGGCCAGCTCTGGAGCAATGGCGACCAGAACCATTTGCCCGTGCGCATGGTCCGCGCACCCTGAGCCGCCAGCCTGGCCCTCGCGCCTCGGGTGCGGGGCCTGCGAAACCCAAGTTTCTTTCCCCCCATCCACACAACCCCTCGGTCCGCACCCACCTCAGGAGATCACCATGGCCACCTACCCACATGTCTGCGTGCAACGCGCCCTGCCAGAAGACGCGATGCGTTTTCAACCCACCGTGCGCAGCGGTGGCCGCACGCGCGCCGTCATGCCCATTGGCAAACTCTGGATGAACGGCAGCACCTTGCGCGTGCGCTTCATCGGGGGCACTGCCGCACAACACGCCCAGGTCAAGGAACAGGCAGGCTGGTGGACCGAGCACGCCAATCTGCGCTTCGAATTCAACGACGCGCCCGATGCCGAGATCCGCATCGCCTTCAACCCCACGGCGGGGGCGTGGTCGTACATCGGCACCGACAACCGGCGCATACCCGTTGACCAGCCCACCATGAACCTGGGCTTCATGGACGGTGGCACCGTGGCCCACGAATTCGGCCACGCCATCGGTCTGGCGCACGAACACCAGAACCCCGCCGGTGGTATCGAGTGGAACGAGGCGACCGTGATCCAGTCGCTCTCGGGGCCGCCCAACAACTGGACCGAAGCCACGATACGGCACAACGTGATCGACAAGTACCGCGCCGACCAAATCAACGGCACCAGCTTCGACCCGGATTCCATCATGCTGTACTTCTTCCCGGGCAACTGGGTCAAGAGCGGCGTGGGCACACACGCCAACAACCGTTTGTCCGCCATGGACAAGGCCTTCATCGCGGGCGCACGCGCCTACCCCAAGACCGCGCCCACCTTGGTGGAGGCGCAACAGATCCAAGTGAATCCGTCACGCCGCACCAGTGCCAGCATTGGCCAGGCCGGGGAAGAGGACCTGTTCAAGTTCCAGGTGATCACCGGTGGCGCCCACATCATCGACACGCGCGGATCGACCGACGTGGTGATGAAGCTTTTCGGCCCGAACAGCCCCACCCAGGTGATCGCCGAAGACGACGACAGCGGATACGGCACCAACGCACTGATCCGCGCCGACCTGATTCAAGGCCTGTACTACGTGCAGGTGCGCCACTACAACCGCGCCAATGGCACCGGCAACTACAGCGTCAAAGTGAGGCGCCCCTGATGCGCAACAGGCCAAACAGCGGTACGGTTGACCGATGAAAGATTTTTTCGTCAGCTACAACCGCGCCGACAAGGGCTGGGCCGAATGGATCGCGTGGCAGTTGGAGGCCGCGGGCTACAAGGTGGTGATCCAGGCCTGGGACTTTCGCGAGGGCGGCAACTATGTGCTGGACATGCAGCGGGCCATCGAGAGCGCACGGCGCACCATCCTCGTGCTCTCGCCCGACGCCCTGAAATCCCAGTTCGTCGCGCCCGAATGGGCCGCCGCCTTCGCACAAGACCCGAGCGGCGAATCGCACCGCTTGTTGCCGGTGCGGGTGCGCGAATGCCAGCCAGGTGGTTTGCTGGCACAAATCGTTTACGTGGATCTGGTGGGGCTCAAAGACCGGGCGCAAGCCCAGCAACGCCTGTTGCAAGGCGTGGCCGAAGGGCGTGCCAAGCCCGACCACGAACCCGACATGCCACCCCTGGAGGCGGCCACCTCGCCGCCGCAAGCCCTGGACGAAGAACCGCCTTGGCCGCCGTCGCTCGAAGTGGCATCCAGCGTGGCCGGCCACGTGTTCTGGCGCATCGTGCGCTTCGCTGCGCTGCTGATCGGGTCGGCCCTGATCCTGCAGTTCCTGCTCGGCAAAGCCCTGCCCAACTGGGCCGCCAACAGCCCCGGCGCGGCAATCATGGTGGCCCTGGTGTGGGGCCTCATCATCACGCTGGCGCTGGAAGCCCTGTTGCGATTGTGGCAGCGCCGATCCGGTGCCCGATGGGCGCACAGGAGCCCTTCGTGAAGAGCGAAGCCCGTCCTCAAACCATGGTCCGCTTGCGGCTGCGCGCCGCTCTGGTCGGTCTGGCTGTGGCGCTCTGGACGGTGGGTGGCACCGCCATGGCCGCCCCGGCGCACCCCGATCCGGCGTTGGTCGACCAGGCGCGGGCCGCCGAACTGGCTTTGGCGCAATGGCGCACACTGCAGCGCCAGACGCGCAACACCCTGAAAAGCGCGCAGCAACTCCAACAAACCGGCGAGAAGATCGATGGCGCCTGGCAGGCGCACCAGCGGTACGATCTGGCGGCGCGCCAGGACATCGACGAAGCCCGCGATTGCCTCCCGCCGCTGTTGCAACACGTCGATGCCACCCGTGCAGCCGCCGTCCAGTTGGAGCAGGCCAGCGCACGATCACACGAGGCGGTGCGGACGGTCGCGCAGGCCCAGGCGAGCGGACTGGCGAGCGCCGCACAAGCCGCCGACCAAGGCTTTCAAGAACGCCGCGCAGCCGAACAAAACCTGGAGCGCCAGCAACAAACCATGTCCCGACAGGGCAGCCGTTGCGCCAGCGGCGTCTGGCGGGCCAACCAAAGCACCGCCGGTGTGCACACCACGGCGCAGGCCTTTGTTCAATGGGCCGGGCGTTTGGCGCCGCAACGCCAGGCGCTGGAAGCGCAATGGGCCGCCAACACCCGCGCGGCGCTGGCGGTGCCGAAAGACCCAACCTGGCCCCAGCAGTCTATGGCCTTGCCCCCGGGCGCGGGCACGCACGATCAACGGCTGCAACGGGCACTGGTGGATCTGGGCTGGCCAGACAATCGGCAAACACCGGCCAGCGCGCTCCCACCGCTCATCCCCTACCGCGAAAACCCGGCCCGACTGCTCACCGAACTGACCCGCTTGCAGGATGCCGCGACCTATATCGACCTGGCCACCGCATCGGCCAGCGCCGACTGCGCACACACCGCTTGTGCCGACTTCGCTTCGGAGCGGCGCGAACTGGCACTGCGCACCATCGAATCCCGCAACCAGGCGCAAGAAGCGCTGGCCCAATGGCAGCAAGCCCCGGCTGCGATGCAAGACGTGCTCCAGACCTTGGACAGCCGCCGCCAGACCACCACCCAACAAATCAGCGCCGTGGGTGCCGCATGGGCCGCCGCCGTGGCAGAAGCCACAGCAGTCGGTCAGGCCATCGAGCAAGCTGCGGCCCAATTGCAAACCGAGGTCGATGCGGCCCATGCCCAGGCCCAGAAGGAGTGGGAGACGGCGTATCTGCTGGCCTATGGTCATACAGCACCGCGGCAGCAGATGGCGGCGCCCATTCTCGACGGGCGGATCAACGCCCCGCCCGCCATGGGCGCGAACGCCCAGGAACTCGGCGGCTCCATCCGCAGCCACGCCTACGAACTGTTCAGCGCTTTCGACGGTGAAGCCAGCGACTTCGGCGCCTACACCTATGTGCTGTTGCGCAGCGCCAGCGACCTGGAAACGCCGGCGGTGCGCGGCCGCTTTCTGCAACTGTTGGGTTCACTGCAGAAGCTGCCCGAGGCCCGCCTGGTGGCCCGCGATCAGACGGCCCAAGTCAATGTGTTTTGCGTACCGGTGAAACCCGGCTCCGAGCGGGCCCACAAAGCCAGCGATGTGGCCTATGCCTCAGACCTGGGGCAGCAACTCAAAATGCGCGCGCAGAACGGTTTGTTGACCCGCAAAGAAGTGCACCACCGCCTCACCAGTTCGCCCGGGCCGTTTCTGGTCACCCTGCCCGTGCGCATGGCGCTGGCCAACTCGGCCACGCCGGTGCTGTTCGCCGACTTGTCCAGTTACCCGAACGACACCATCGCCGACCTGGCCACCCACTACATGAACGGCCTGGTGGACGACTTTCCAAAACAGCAATTGCTCTGGAAGCCGCCGGTGCTGCAGCGGGTGGCCTTGTTCATGATCCACCTCGCCGCTGGCACCGGCCAGATGGTCAGCACCGTCATGCCCACCGCAGAAGCCGCACCGCGCTG
>NZ_JBFJMY010000323.1:0-4823 GCF_041633695.1 Hydrogenophaga sp. | reverse complement strand
CCACCGGATCGGCCAGACCCTGCTGGCCTCGGGATGGAAAGTGAAGCTGCAGTCGCGCGACACCGCCGAGGGCGAGGGCTGGATGGTGGCGGCCAAGGCCGGTACCGCCAACAAGATCGGTTATCTGGCGGCGCACAGCGCGATTGTTTTGGTCTGTATCGGCGGCCTGCTGGACGGCGATTTGATCGTGCGCGCGCAAACCCTGTTCAACGGCAAGACGCCGTTCATGGGTGGTGGCTTGATTGCCGATGTGCCGGCCGAACACCGGCTCTCGCCCAACAACCCCACCTTCCGCGCCAACCTGTTGGTGACCGAAGGCACCTCGGCCAGCACCGCGATCCTGAGCCAGCCCGAAGGCGTGCTGCTGCAAGACCTGCCGTTTTCGGTCGAGCTCAAGAAGTTCATCGTCGAGTACTACGACACCGGCATGCCCAAGAAATTCGCCAGTGACATCGTGATCCACGATCTCGAAACCGGCGAACAAAAAGCGGCGCGGGTGGAAGTCAACCACCCGGCCAGTCACCGCGGCATCAACATCTACCAGTCCAGCTTTGACGACGGCGGTTCGCGCGTGAAGCTGCAGGCGTTGCCCATCAACGGGTCGTCCAAGCCCTTCGAAGTGAGTGGCGTGATCGGTGGCAGCACCGCCTTGAGCAATGGCGACGACAAGCTGACCCTGGAATTCACCGGCCTGCGCGTGATCAACGTGGAGAACTTTGCCGACACCGGCGCTCCCGGCACCGATGTGCGCAAGGTGGACCTGCGCAGCGAGATCGAGAGCCGCCTGGGTGCGGGCAACAAGACCGCGACGGTGAAGACCTTGCGCAACGTCGGCCCCAGCATCTCCTACAAGCTGCGCGACGCGGCGGGGCAGGCGGTGGAATACAACAACTACATGCTGCCGGTGGAGATCGACGGCGCCCGCATGTTCCTGCTGGGCTTGCGCGAGACGCCGTCCGAGCCGTTTCGCTACCTGCGCATCCCGGTGGACGACCAAGATAGCCTGGACGGTTTTGTGCGTCTGCGCGCCGCGCTGGCCGATGCATCTATGCGCGACGAGGCCGTGCGCCGGTATGCGGTGGGTGCTGTGGAGCGGGGTCGGCCCGAGTTGGTGCAAGCGCTGCAGGGTTCGGCTTCTCGGGCCCTGGGTTTGTTCGCCGGCGTGGAGAACGTGCCCGTGGCGGTGAACGACGCGGTGGCGGCACCGGGCGCCGCGCCAGCGCGCGCCCTGCCGTCCAAGGGCGGGGTGCAGGCCGTGTCGGCCTTTCTGGAAGCCAACGTGCCCGAAGCCGAGCGCGAGCGTGCCAGCGAAGTGCTGGTGCGCATCTTGAACGGCAGCTTGTTTGAGCTGTTGCAGCTCAGCCGCGAACGGGCCGGGCTCGCGCCATTGGTGCGCAGCGAAAGCACGCAAGCCTTCATGACGCAGTCGGTGCTCAGCCTGAGCGATGCCTTTTTCTACCCGTCTCCCATGACTTTTGTGCTCAAGGATTTTGAGCACGTGCAGGCCAGCGTGTTCCAGGTGGCGCGTGCGCCGGGACAGAAGATCGTCTATCTGGGCTGCTTCTTTTTGATCGTGGGCGTGTTTACCATGCTCTATGTGCGCGAGCGGCGGCTCTGGGTGTGGCTTGCGCCTACCACCCCGACCTCCGCAGGCGGGTCGGTGGCCACCATGGCCATGTCTTTGAACCGCAAGACCATGGACGCCGACCGCGAGTTTGAGCTCTTGAAGACCCAGTTGCTGAAAGTGAACCCATGAATACCAGCGCGACCACCGCCGATCGGACCATCGAACTCAAAAGGGGGCGTGGCAATGCCGGACTCGAACCCGGTTTCTTCGCCCGCCGCAATGTCTGGGACTGGCTGTTTGCCGCCCTGGTGCTGGGCGGCGGTTTGTTTGCGTTTGGCCGTTACGCCGCCGCCATGGACGTGTATGAAAAAGGCATTCTGATCGCGGCCATGCCGGCCTTGATCTGGTTGGGCTGGTTCTGGCGTTCCATGCGTTCCTTGATGATCGTGGTGGCCGCTTTGTCGTTTCTGGCAATCTGGCTCTACCAGGCGCCGGGTGGCGGCGAAGCGGTTGACCTGACCCGAGCCGATCGGGTGTTTTTGCTCAAGTACTTCATCTCCAGCCAGTCGGCCATTCTGTGGATGAGCATGCTGTTCTTCATGAGCACCACGTTCTATTGGATCGGCATGCTCACGCGCGGTGGCCAGACCTTCGAAATGCTGGGCTCGCGCCTGGCCTGGGTGGCGGTCACGCTGGCGCTGGTGGGCACCATGGTGCGTTGGTACGAAAGCCACCAGATCGGCCCCGATATTGGTCACATTCCGGTGAGCAATCTGTACGAAGTGTTCGTGCTGTTTTGCTGGATGACGGCCGCCTTTTACCTCTATTTTGAAGAGCAGTACAAAACCCGCGCGATGGGCGCATTCGTGATGCTGGTCGTCAGCGCGGCGGTGGGTTTTTTGCTCTGGTACACGGTGATCCGCGAAGCGCACGCCATCCAGCCGCTGGTGCCGGCACTGCAGAGCTGGTGGATGAAGCTGCACGTGCCCGCCAACTTCATCGGGTATGGCACGTTCTCCATCGCAGCGATGCTGGCCTTTGGCTATCTGATCAAACAAAGCGCCACGGAAACCCGCTGGTACAAGCTGGCGCCGCTGTGGATATTGGGCGTGGTGCTGTGTTTTGAGCCGCTGGTGTTTCGCCAGTCCAAGGCCGAGCAGGCGGGTGGTTACTGGTTTGTGTACTTCGGCATTTCGGCCCTGATCGTGGTCGGTATCCTGTCCATGCGGCGCCGCATCGCGGCGCACTTGCCCAGTTTCGAGGTGCTGGACGACGTGATGTACAAAGCCATCGCGGTCGGGTTTGCCTTCTTCACCATCGCCACCGTGCTGGGTGCCTTCTGGGCTGCCGAGGCCTGGGGCGGCTATTGGAGCTGGGATCCGAAAGAAACCTGGGCGCTCATCGTCTGGTTGAACTACGCCGCCTGGCTGCACATGCGTCTGATGAAGGGCCTGCGCGGCACCGTGGCGGCGTGGTGGGCGCTGGTGGGGCTGGCCGTGGTCAGTTTCGCCTTCCTGGGCGTGAACATGTTCTTGTCGGGCTTGCACAGCTACGGCACGCTCTGATCGGTGCGGATTCGCGCCGCCCCTGCTGCTGGTGGCGCGGAACTTTGTAAGAATGCCCGGGCTCCCACGACGAATCCGGACACCAGGAGCACCGCATGATCATCCGCCCGACCCACACCGGTTTTGAGCACCCCGTTCCCAGCGAAATCACGTCGCAGTCCGACTACCTGGGACGGCGCGCCCTGATGCAGCGACTGGCCCTGGGCGCGGGCGGCGCCGCGCTGGCCAGCTGGGCCGCCCGCGATGCGCTGGCGCAATCGGCGGTGCCCCGCCCCGGCCAACACGCCGCGTTGAGCGGGCGCTCATCCAAGGTGCCGGGTGCCGTCACCATGGAAACCATCACCGACTACAGCGACGCCTCGACCTACAACAACTATTACGAGTTCAGCACCGACAAGGCGGACCCGGCGGCGTATGCCAAGCCGCTCAAGACGCGCCCGTGGACGGTGTCGGTCGAGGGCATGGTCAAAAACCCCAAGACCTACGGCATCGACGATCTGCTCAAACTGTCTGCGATGGAGGAGCGCATCTACCGGCTGCGCTGCGTCGAAGGCTGGTCCATGGTGATCCCCTGGGTGGGCTACTCGCTGGCCGAACTGATCCGCCAGGTGGAGCCGCTGGGCAGCGCCAAGTTTGTGGAGTTTGTCACGCTGGCCGACCCCAAGGTCATGCCGGGGCTGAGCGCCGGCGTCTTGAACTGGCCCTACACAGAGGGCTTGCGCCTGGACGAAGCCATGCACCCGCTCACGCTGCTGTCCTTTGGCATGTACGGCGAAGTCTTGCCCAACCAGAATGGCGCGCCGGTGCGCCTGGTGGTGCCCTGGAAATACGGTTTCAAAAGCGGCAAATCGCTGGTCAAGATCCGCTTCACCGACCAGCAGCCGCGCACCGCCTGGAACGACGCTGCGGCCCAGGAGTACGGCTTTTATTCCAACGTCAACCCCGACGTGCCGCACCCGCGCTGGAGTCAGGCCACCGAGCGCCGCATCGGCGAAAAAGGCGGCCTGTTTGCCAAGCGCCGCAAGACCTTGCCCTTCAACGGTTACGAGTCGCAGGTGGGGCAGTTGTACGCGGGTATGGATTTGCGCAAATTCTTCTGAACAGTCGGACCGCAGGCAAGGAGCCGATATGAAGAACCCCGCGATCGACGTGGCCGCAGTGGCGGGTGGTGCGCGCTCAGCCCCAGTGCCGCGTGTGGCTGTTTCGCGGGCCAACCGCTGGCTGATGAAGGCCAGCGCCAAGCCCGTGTTGTTTGTGCTGTGTTGCCTGCCGCTGGCCTGGCTGGTGTGGGCGGTGTTCGCCGACCAGTTGGGGGCGAATCCTGCCGAGGCTTTGATCCGCTCGTTGGGCGACTGGAGCCTGCGCTTTCTGGTCCTGGTGCTGGCTGTGACACCCCTGCGGGTGCTGGCGGGCTGGCCAGCGCTGGCGCGCATGCGCCGCATGTTCGGGCTGTTCGTGTTCTTTTACGCCAGTCTGCATTTGTTGTCTTATGCCTGGCTGGACATGGGCTGGGAGGCGGGCGACATCGTGGCCGACGTGATCAAGCGGCCATTCATTCTGGTCGGCATGAGTACCTGGGCGATTCTGCTGTTGCTGGCGGGCACCTCGTTCAACCGGGCTATCCGCGCCATGGGCGCGAAACGCTGGCAGTGGTTGCACCGCAGCGTGTATGCGGTGGCGGGTCTGGCGGT
>NZ_JBFJMY010000322.1:0-4835 GCF_041633695.1 Hydrogenophaga sp. | reverse complement strand
TGCTGCAGCCACAGCACGTCGGGCTCGGCCGCGCATTGCACCATGCGGTGCGGGTCTTGGGTGTTGGCGTCTTGCGCGCTCTCAGGCGGCAGGTAGTCGGCTTTCATGCCCTCGCCGGTGAGCGTCCAGCTCTCGCCGCCGTCGCGGCTCTGCCAGACGCCGCCACAGGAAATGGCCACCGTGAGGTGCCGGGCGTCGCGCGGATCGACCAACACCGAATGCATACCCGGGTGGTCGTTGCCGCCGCCGAACCAGGCCAGGCGGCGCGGCTCTTCCCAGAGCGGCTGGTTCAGCGTCCAGGACTGCCCCGCGTCCTCCGACTTGAACAAGCCCGCGGGCATGCAACCGGCCCACAGCACATCCGGCTCGTGTGTCGCGCCCGCGCTCAGGCTCCAGATCATGTCCACGTTCCAGGGCGTGGGGTCTTCGGCCCAGGGCCCTTCGCTGGGTTTGGGTGGAAACGCGGGCGCGGCCACTTCGGTCCAGGTCGCGCCCCGGTCGGTGCTCTTGCGCAACTTGACGCCAAAATGCCCCAGGCGCAGCGCGGCGTACCAGTGGCCGTTGCGCGGATCGGCCAGCACCTGGCTCACCGGGTCGCCCGCAAAGTGGGGTGGGCCGATCGACCAGTGCGCACCGGCGCCTTGCACTTCGAACAAACCTTTGCGGGTGGCGACCAACAGGGACGGCATGGCAGGTTCTCCGGTGAATGGTTCTAGCGCAGGCGTCAGCCACCGCTCAAGGCCTGGACCACCAGCACACGGTCTTGTTCACCAATGGCTTGCTCCAGCTTTTCGCGGTCGAGTACCAAGGTCTGGTTGACGAACACGGCCACGTGTTTGCGCACGCAGCGCTGGTCGTCGAACACGTAGTGTGCAAGCGCGGGCGCCGCGCCCAGCGCGGCCTCCAGCACCTCGCGCAAACGCCCCGGCGCCACCTGCTGTGGCGCACATTCCACGTGTCTGCGCAGACTGGAGGCGAATTCCACCGTGACCATGGTTTCCTCGGGCGTTGAGCTGGGAGTATCGCCACGGCGCCCGGGTTTGACAACCCGCACCCACGGGGCCGTTCAACCGATGCGCACCGGCACAAAGATGGTGCTGCCATCGCGCTGAATGAGCAGCGCCATCGAGCGTTCGGATTTCGCCAACAGCGCACGCACCTGCTCCACGCTGTTCACCGGCGTGCCGTTGACAGCCACCAACACATCGCCGCTTTGCACGCCGGCCAGCGCGGCAGGGCCACGGGCGTCCTGGATCAGCAAGCCACCACTCACGCCAGCCTGCCGCGACTCCTGCGGCTCCAAAGGCCGCAGCGCCAGACCCAGCTTGCTCTTGTCGCCGGCACCCGCTTCGTCCACCGCCTTGGCCTGCTTCTGGGCCGCGTCGCCCAGTTGCGCCACCACCTCCTTGGCGCTGCCCTGGCGCCAAATGTCGAGCGTCACTTTTTCACCCGGCAAGGCCTGGCCGATCAGGGCCGGCAAGTCGCCCGAGGCCACGATGGCTTTGCCGTCCAGGCTGCGGATCACGTCGCCCACTTTCAACCCGGCTTTGTCGGCCGGGCCGTCGGGCTCCACGTTCGAGACCAGGGCACCCTCGGGTTTGTCGAGCTTGAACGACTCGGCCAAGGTCTGGTTGACCTCCTGCACCATCACACCCAGGCGCGCGTGGCTGGCCTTGCCGGTGGCCACGATCTGGTCTTTCACCCGCAACGCGGTCTCGACCGGGATCGCGAACGACAAGCCCTGGTAGCCACCGGTCTGGCTGTAGATCTGCGAATTGATACCCACCACCTGGCCGCGCGTGTTGAACAAGGGTCCACCCGAATTGCCGGGGTTCACCGCCACGTCGGTCTGAATGAAGGGCACCAGGCTGTCTTCGGGCAGCGAGCGGCCTTTGGCGCTCACCACACCAGCGGTGACACTGTTTTCAAACCCGAAGGGTGACCCAATGGCCAGCACCCACTCGCCCACGTTCAAATCTTTGGCGCTGCCCAGCGGTACCACCGGCAGGTTCTTGGCGTCGATCTTCAACACCGCCACGTCGGTGCGCGCGTCCGAGCCCAGCACCTTGGCCTTGAACTCGCGCCGGTCGGTGAGCTTGACGGTCACGTCGCTGGCGCCGCGCACCACATGGGCATTGGTCAGGATCAGGCCGTCGGCGCTGACGATGAAGCCCGAGCCCTGGCCACGGGTGGGCATACCCTGGGGCGCTTCGCCACCGCCGCCGCCGAAGCGCTTGAAAAATTCGAAAAAGGGATCGTTCGGGTCGATGCCGGGCATGCCCCGACTTTTGGCCACGTTCGCGGCATCGTCGCCCTCGGCCTTCAGACTGCCGATCACGCTGATATTGACCACAGCGGCGCCATGCTGGCGCGCGATCTGGGAAAAGTCGGGTGCGACCACGGTCGGGCCTGCGTTGGACGCGCTCGCATCGGCGCTCGCCGTGATCGCCGGCGTGTTGGCCAAGGCGTGGCGGGTGTTGATGAAGGTGGCACCGCCACCGCCAACGACGCCGGCCAGCAGCAGCGACAGCACCAACCGGGTGGGGGTGAAAGCAAAGTTTTTCATGGGGGCTCCTTGGAGTGGGTTCGGATTGAACATGCCGCTACTGTCCGCCCCGACACTTAGACCGGTCTTAAGCGCCTGCACTTCTGTCGCATCGCTTTCGCACCGCCTGAACGCCTTTTGAACCCTGCCGCTGCCAACCCGCTCGCGCCGCGTTTCGCCCCCTACCCCTGGCGCTGAAAAGCCACCTCCACCAGCAAGCCGCCCAACACCTCGGAGCGCCCCAAATGCAGTTGGGCGCCATGCGCATCGGCGATCGACTTGACGATGGCCAGACCCAGCCCGCTGCCGGTGCTCTGATTGCCCGGCACGCGGTAAAAGCGGTCGAGCACGCGGGCCTGGTCGGCTTCGGGAATGCCGGGTCCGTTGTCCTCCACGGCCAGGATGCAAAAGCCCTTGGACCGGCGCACCGCCACGTTCACCAGACCGCCCTCGGGGGCGTACTTGAGCGCGTTGTCCAGCAGATTGCGCAACAAGATCCGCAGCGGCTCGGTGTGGCCCAGGATGGGGCAGTCGTCGGCCTGGCTCAAGCCCAGATCGATGTGCCGCGCCGAGGCCGTGGCGGCGGCATCGGCCACGGCAAAACGTGCCAAGGCCTCCAGCGCCACTGGCTGCGCGGGCGTGGCCGTGTTGCCTTGCTGGCGCGCCAGCACCAGCAACTGGTCCACCAAGCGCGAGGCGCGGTCGATACCCGCCAACAAGCGGCCTTCGGCCACGCGCCGACCGGGCTCATCGGGCGCGCGCTGCAAGCCTTGCACTTGCAGGCGCAGCGCAGCCAAGGGCGAGCGCAGTTCGTGCGCCGCGTCGGCTACAAAGTGTTCTTGTGCATCGAAGGCGCGGCCCACGCGCTGGAACAGCAGATTGAGTTCCTGCACCAGTGGGCGAATTTCTTCCGGCAGGTCTTGCTCGCCCACCGGGGTGAGGTCACCAGGCTGGCGCGCCGCCACCTGGCCGCGCACCCGCGCCACCGGCGCCAGCGAGGCGCTCACCACCCACCAGGCCAGCAACATCAGCAGCGGCGCAATCGCGACGATCGGGATCAGCGTGCGCAAGGCCAGCGCACGGGCCATCGCGCGGCGGGGCGCCAGGTCCTGCGCCACCTGGATCACCTGCGAACGCGTCTCCATGGAGAACACGCGGTAGGTCGTGCCATTCGCTTTCAGGTCGGTGAAACCCAACACCGCACGCTCGGGCAAAAAGGTGTGCGGCGCCGATTGAAAGACCCGCAGGCCCGCCGTGGTCCACACCTGAACCATGAACTCATAGGCACCGTCGCCTTCGGCTTCGAGATCCAGCGGGGGCGAACCCGGCATGGCAACACCCGAGCGCAGCGACTGCGCCATTTGCTGCATGTGGTAGTCGGCGATCTCGTCCACCTCGGCGCGCGCGGCCCGGTAGGCCAGCATCGCCTGCACCGCAGCGGTCAACACGATCGCCAACAACAAGGACCACAGCAGACGCCGACGCAAGGAGTGGGTAGAGGCTGGGTTCATGCTCAGACCTTGGGCACCATATAGCCCACACCGCGCACGTTCTGGATCAGCCCCGCACCCAGTTTTTTGCGCAGCCCGTGGATATAGACCTCCACCGCGTTGCTGCTGATCTCGTCCGTCCAGCCATAGAGTTTTTCCTCCAGCTGGCTGCGCGAAAGCACCCGGCCGGGTCGCGCCAGCAGCGGCTCCAGCACCGCCCATTCGCGTGCCGACAAAACCACCGGCGTGCCGTCCACCGCAACCTCACGGCTGACCGGGTTGATGCTCACACCCATGTGTTCGTACACCGGCTCGGCGCGCCCGCTGGCCCGGCGCAGCAGCGCACGGATGCGCGCCAGCAGTTCGTCCATGTCGTAGGGTTTGAGGATGTAGTCGTCGGCGCCCGCGTCCAGCCCTTGCACCCGTTGTTGCACCGCGTCGCGCGCGGTGGCGATCAGCACCGGCATGCGCTGCTTGCGCGCGCGCAAAGCGCTCAGCACCGCCAGGCCATCGATCGTGGGCAGACCCAGGTCGAGCACCACCAGGTCGTAGTCCTGCGCGCACAAGGCCGTGTCGGCCAATTGCCCGTCGCGCACCCAGTCCACCGCGTAATGGTCGGCGCGCAGCAAGTCCAGCACGGTCTCACCGATCATCGAATCGTCTTCCACCAGCAAAAGCCGCATAGCTGGTGCTCCTTGTGTTTCGCAGCAAGCCGTTGTTGCACATCCGGTACATGCTGCGCATCACCACTTAGGCCGGGCTTAAACCCACCCGGTATTGTTTTTGTATGGGTTTGTGCC
>NZ_JBFJMY010000321.1:0-4923 GCF_041633695.1 Hydrogenophaga sp. | reverse complement strand
GCAATTCGTTGACCTCGCGCCGGCCCAGATCCAGCAGCATGGCGGCCAGGTCGACCTTGCGCTCGGTGCCCGGTTGACGGCCCGGCATGGCGATCACCGTGGCACCCCGTGCTACCAGCGCCTGCTGTCGATCGGGTGCCGGGGTCGCGCAATAAATCAAAATCTGGCGCGGCAGGCCATGTGCAGGGGTTTGGAACAGGCGCGCGCCAAGTGGTGTTTCCAACCGGCTGTCCACGATCACCAAATGCGGCTGGCGCGGCGTTTGCACCAGCCGCACATCCAGCATGGGGTCGTCTTGCAGCACCGTGCCGATGCCCGTGAGTACCGCACAGGCGCGGGCACGCCAGGCGTGTCCATCGGTGCGCGCGGTTTCGCCGGTGATCCACTGGCTGACACCGTTGTCCAGCGCCGTGGTGCCATCGAGCGACGCGGCCATCTTCATCCGCACCCACGGAGTTTTGCGGATCATGCGGCTGAAGAAGCCAATATTGAGTTCGCGGGAAGCGCGTGCAACTGAGCCGTCTGCAGGACGCAAATCCACCGCAACACCCGCCGCGCGCAAGCGCTCAATACCTTGTCCAGCGACTTTGGGGTTGGGGTCACCCACCGCCACCACCACCTTGGCCACTTGGGCTGCGATCAAGGCGTCGCAGCAAGGCGGGGTTCGGCCATGGTGGGAGCAGGGTTCGAGGGTGACGAACACCGTCGCACCGACCACCGACTCGCCCCGGGCTTGCGCGTCACGCAGAGCCATCACTTCGGCGTGCGGGCCTCCCGCTTGCTGCGTATGGCCTTCGCCGATCAAGCGCCCCTCGGGGCTGTAAATGGTGCAGCCTACCCGGGGGTTGGGGTTGGAGAGGAAGGTAGCCTGGGTTGCCTGCTTCAGTGCCTGGGAAAGCGGATCTGCGTTTTGATCCCGCTCCGCTTCAGTTGCAGCTACCGATTCCAGCATTCTTGGGGCGACAGAGGAGTCGAGACCACTGATGTGGAGGTTTGCGTACGCGTGCCAGCCTGATTGAGTATGAAGCCTCCACAAGCGTCGCTGGCTTGCGTGACTGTTGGCGTTGCGGTGAACGTGTAGGTTGCTCTGGTGGTCGAGTTGGCCACGACGGTATACCTGCCGCCTTCGACTGCCAGGACGCCAGCTGGAATTTCTGCATTGACGGGGTACCTGCCTTGGGCGGTGGCGGCGCGCTCCATCCACTGAGACGCTTGCAAAAGCGCCCCTCGCGCATTGGCACGGTGGCTTCGCTGCACATATTGTGTGTAGCTGGGCAAGGCGATGGCTGCCAAGATGGCGACCAAAGCCACGACAATCATCATCTCGATGAGGGTGAAGCCCCTGGCCTGTGGCGGGATTTTTGGTGTGGGCATAGGGTTCGTGTTCATCGCACCTGCCGCCAGTCGGATCGCAGGCCTGGGCCGTTACCTGTGGTCAAGCGGGTGGAGCTGGTTTCAAGAGGGGGAGTGGAGCCGGAACTGTTTTGGCCTGAGGTTTGGTTCTTGAACGAAATCAAGTCCAGCCCACCATCGTTTCGATAGAGCGACAGATACTGCCCGCTGCTGATTTCCACTTGAGTGGCCATGCTCAGATCCATGGTGGTATCGGAGCTTTGGAAAACGGCGGTGGTGGCAGGTCGACCGGTAAACACATTCAGGACGCGAATCCAGTTTCTCTCCGTGGAGATGTCGAAATCGCAGGTTTCGCCATCCGAACCCGTTTTGGGTGATTGGCTGTTGATGATGACCTTTTCTCCCTCAAACGCCAGCGGCGAACTCAGCACCCGCTCACGCGAGGTCGGCATATCCATGAACCAGCCTCGTTTGGAGTTTGTCACGGACAAAGAATAGGTCACTGTGTTGGATGAGGTGTTTGCAAAACTGGTTGTGACCGTTGATCCGGACGCCGTGCTGGTCACGGCACTCAGTACGGTTTGCTGCACCAACACATTTCTGCTGTCTGCAATGGCGATGTTTCTCGTGTCGGTGGAGGTGACGGTCGTCGAAGTCGCACTGTATTGGCTGACGTCCCACACCGAATAGATGGACTGTGTGCTGGTGTTGGTTCGATCACTGTCGGTGACGTTGATGCCTGTCCCGAACAGGACTTGAATGCCGCCCAAAGGGTGCCGCTTCCAAAGCGGAGCCACCGTGATTGGCTGGCGGTTGTTGCTGCCATCTTTGGCGATATAGAGCGGACTGCAGGTGGTGGTGTTTTTGCAAGGAGTGGAGCCGGACCAGTTGCTGACACCCCAATCGGTGTCGCTGGTGCTGGTGAGGTTGAATTTCCACAGGTTGCCCTTGAGGTCACCAGCATATGCAAAATCCATTTTTCCATCGCCATTGACGTCCACCAGACGAGGTGCCGATAGGCCATTCGACTGGCCGGTGGTGGAGTTGGCCACAATTTTCAACAGCGTTTTGCTGCCGTCTAAGTATTGGATCAACAGCACGGGTCGCTCGTTGTAGCTATTCACTCCATTGCCCATTACCACCGCCCAACGTTGGTTGTTCAGTTTGACGATTTGCTCGCTCAGTCTTTCCGACCCCAACTCGATCACGGGCTGCGCATAGATGTGCCCAATGTCATCGAGATCGGTGCCGGTGTTTGTCGTGCTGGCGGGGAAACTCTTGTCCAACAACACCATCGTGGATGTGAATGCGGTGGGTGTCGTTACGTTCAACGCGAAGTAACCCCTGGCGCCCGCGCCCAGTCCGCTGACCAACACCGTACGCCAACTGGGTGTGGTGGATGTGCCGGTGGTGTAGCTGAGGTCGGCATCACCGGTGAATGGGTTGCCGTCGACGAAGTAGCGGTGGCTGTAGTTGGGCAGCGTGTATTCCCGCAAGTTTGAATAAACGCCCACGGGTACATATGCGAAGCGCTCCTGTCCGGTCGATGCGTTGAAGGCATGGAGCATGCCGTCGTTGGCGCCCACAAACAGTGTCGGCGTGCGATTGATCTGGCTTGACCGGAAGGCTGGATGGCCACTGTGTTCGTACGACATGCGCAAGGGGCGACCACTGAACCATATGTTGGAGTTGACGATATCGCCAAGCCGGGAATTGCGCGTGCGCATGCTGCTGCCTTCCTGGCTCCGATCGCCCCGAAGGTACGTCACCCGGTTTTGTCCCACGGTGGCGGAGTCACTGCCCTGCAATGCACTCTTTTGTGATGTAGACAGGTTGTTCCAGTCGAAGGTGGTTCCGGTGGACCCGCTCGCTGACGTGAACACGGGCCGGTTGCTCACACTGAAGCTGGCGCTGTTGAACCAGCTCGAAGCCGTCCAAGTCGGGGTCGTTGCAACTTCGTTGGTGCCTTTGGTGATTCCATACGACCCCAGTTCTCCGCTCCATCCCGCTGTGTTGAACCCCGCCACATACGCAGCGCCGTCGGCCCTCAGTCTGCTGGAGCTGCTCGCCACGCTGACCAACGGGCTTGCGGTCTGAGTGAGGATATCGTCAAGAATGCCTTGGAAGGCCGTCACCAGGGCTGCAGCGTTGGGTGCCGGAACGAACCGACCACGGCTATTGAGAGCTGCATGCCACAGCTCAACCTGTCGGCTATCGGTGCGAGCGGAATAGTTCGTGGCCCCGTCACACCCTTGGTTGTTGCCCGTCCCACAAAATGGAGAAGGCCAGCCAACGCGCCCTGTGATCAAGTTCGGAAGATCGCCCGAAAAGGTGTTTCCTCCCCATGTGGGCGATCCCGTCCAAGCTGCTGCCGTGTTGAAACCAATGGTGTAGTTCACCATGCTTTGCCACGTGGCCGGGTTGTTTCGAGGGTTCCAGAACGGCGTTAGCGCGGTACTGGCACCGCTGCCATCGGTTGCCGTGAAAATTTCGGTCGTGGTCCTGTCCATGACCGAGCGAACGTTGTCGGTCAACGTTGGCTGCAGATCCGTCGCCCAATAATAAAAAGCCAGATCGGACAACGTACTCAAATTGTCTGCCGCACCGGTGGCCGGGTTGGTGGTGGCGCCTCCCCAAGCATCCCGGTACAGCCTGGTTTGATCACTGGTGACGCTATATGTCATCGTGGCGGTGAGGGCCTTGTTCGTGTTGTCGGCATTTCCCCCCCGTACGATACGCGGGCCATTGTTGGTCGCCGCCGTGTCCACATGTTGTGAGGTCGAGGACGTGCCACTGTTCCATCCGCCATCGGTCATGAAAATATGGTAGTTTTTGCGGCAGGACAAAACGGGGTTCAGCGTGGTTCCTGGAACCGCCGCCCAAGGGCTGGCATTGTTGGTGCCAATGGGCGCCATCAGATAATCCCCGGCGTTGGACAGCATCAAGTGGCTAGGTGTCCCGCCACCTTCAGTCAGACTTCTGGCCCACGCATCAAAATTGGTGCGATGAGTCCCGCTGAGGGAGCGCATGCCGTTGTAGTTGCCGCAGGCCACCGTGCTGGCGCCAATTTGCGGACACCGATTCATCGATTGCCATGCCAAACGAATGCGGTCATCTGCGACTGAGCTGCCAATGCCAAATGTCGCGGTCAAGGCCGCGCGCAAAGTAGCAATGCCGGTGGCCCCCATGCTTCCCGAGTCGTCGACCGACACAATGATGTTAGGCGCCGGTTCTCTCGCCGCGCCCGGCGGTGATTGCACAAGGGAGAGTTGCCCCGAAAACGCTGGCAACTGGGTCAGAAGCAGCGTCAATCCAAGGGCATAAACCAGAAATCGGGGGTGGTTCATTGTGAGTCCTCCTCGCAGGCTATCGTTCATTCTCTGGCCTAGGCATGTACATGGAGCGCAGCCAGACCTGCGTACCCGGTTTTTGACCCTGCACGAACGCAGTTATGCGATAGATGAAGGGGTGGTTGTCCTTGTCGGGCAGGACCACGTCTGTGGGATTCACTCCAAATGCGGTGTTGAAATGAAATACCTCGACCCAGTACCAAGCCTGGGGTGGGTTTCT